>NZ_LGSS01000006.1 GCF_001190785.1 Gottschalkia purinilytica
GGAGGTGTTTAATTGGATAAAGAAACTTTATATAAAATAGTACATGGGCAACATAACAACCCTGTAGAAGCACTGGCAGAGTTATATTTTAAAGGAAAAGTAACTTCAGAAGATATATCTATAAGATTAACGCTACCTCCAGCATTAAGGGTTGATGCTTGGAGGTATATAGCACAAAATGAAATGATAACAGCACAGGAAGCTTGCGAGTTATGGGGGTTAAGTGATTCCACGTTAAGAAAAGTATTTTTCAACATAGAAAATGGAAAAAGTAATAAATTTAAAGAAAATGAGTATAGAAAAAGTGGTAAAGTATGGCTAATTAGTCGAAGTGCTATGTATAGAGAGTATGGTGAGCCTAGGATTTAAAAAGTAGGATAAAAACTGAGGATAATAGCCACTAAGCAAGGATTAGCTTTAAGATTAAATAAGAAGGTGATAACGTGATAACTGTTAGAAAAATAAAGCTTACAATTATGGGCGATGAAGAAACTAGAAATAGACAATATAAATGGATTAAAGATGAGCAATACAATCAATATAAAGCTTTAAACATAGGTATGAGTTATTTAGCGACTCATTTATTTTTGAAAATGAGTGAGTCAGGTTTGGAGCAAAAAACTGAAAAAAATATTAAAACTATCGAAAAGCAAATAAGTAAAATAGAGAATAATATTACAAAGGAAGAATCTAAGAAAAAAGTTAATGAAGAAAAATTAAATAATTTAATTAACGAGTTAGATACCTTAAATGCAAGCTTATCAAAATTAAAGGAAGAACTAGAGGAGATCTCAAATAACAGAAGTAATGTTGACGATACATTTAAAAGAATGTATGTAGATGATTTATATAATGCATTATCAAAAGTGCCTTTTCAACACAGTGACATGAAATCTCTAGTTAGTAGAAAAGTTAAGTTAGACTTTAATACAGATATGAAAGATTTAATGTCTGGAAATAGAAGCGTTAGAAACTACAAAAGGAACCATCCCTTACTAGTTCGTGGGAGAGACTTAAGATTTAGATATGATGGGAGCAATATAAAAATCAAATGGATACAAGGCATAGAATTTAAAGCAATATTAGGTAAAATATCTAAAACCATTGAACTTAGGCATATTTTAAATAAAGTTATAGATGGAGAATATAAAGTATGTGATAGTAGTTTAGAATTTAATAAAAATAATCATTTAATACTTAATTTGGCAATAGATTTTCCCTATACTAATAAGATAGAATTCATAGAAGGAAGAGTAGTTGGAGTTGATTTGGGAATAGCAGTTCCCGCTTATGTAGCTCTTAATGACATTGCATATGTGAAAAAAAGCATAGGAGATATTGATGATTTTTTAAGAGTCAAAACTCAGATGAAAAAAAGAAGAAACCTGCAAATAAACTTGACAAGTGTTAAGGGTGGTAAAGGTAGAAGTAAAAAATTAAAAGCATTAGATAGACTATCGGAGAAGGAATCGAATTTTGTTAGAACTTATAACCATTTTCTTAGTAAATCTATTGTAAAGTTTGCAATAGATAATAAGGCTGGTCAAATAAACTTAGAATTACTAAGTGAAAATGCCTTAAGCGATAAAATTATTAAGAATTGGAGTTATTATCAATTGCAACAATTTATAAAATATAAAGCAGAAAGATATGGTATAAAAGTTAAGTATGTAGATCCTTATCGTACATCTCAAACATGTAGTGTCTGTGGTCATTACGAAGAAGGGCAAAGAAGTAAACAAGACATATTTACATGTAAAAATGAAAAATGCAAAATGTTTGAGAAAGAAGTTAATGCAGATTATAATGCTGCTAGAAATATAGCTATAAGTACAAAATATATAGATGATATTAAAGAAAGTGAATACTATTACAAAAAAAGTTTTTAAGAGTATGATTGATTTTTACTATCTAATAAGTTAAAATATTAATGGTGCATGTGAAAAGTAGTAGATAAATACTAAAGGCGATTCAACGTCTTAAGGCTGAGAGTATTGACTACTCGGCAAGGGTTAATTCCAAGCATTGTGTTACCGCTTGGACATCTTAGTGAATTAAATTTGTTGATGTCTTAATATTTTTATATATTGGAAAATAGACACTCTAAGTACAAGTTTAGTATCTACTAACTAATACTAGCTAAGGTGTGAATTGGATCGCAGGAGAAGATGATTTACTAATGTTTCAAGTTTTGGTATCTATTGAACGATACTCGATAATACATAAAAAACAACTACATCACATAATTAACATAAAGACCAAAATTAATTTGGTCTTTTTTATTTTCTTACACAAAACCGACCTCATATTTTGAGTTTTAAGGGCGTTGTTTTTTGCTCTTAATACAATAAGTATACTAAGTAATATCAATTCATGGAGTATCAAGGATCGATTATTTACTCCTTTTTTTTATTTAGCAAACACATTGATTAAAATACAGGAATATTTTAATATATACCGAATTATGAAGATAACGAAAAATAAGGGAGAATGAATTTAATGAAACAAAAGAAATTATTTCGCTTGATGGAGTGGATAGGTTTTATTATTTGTCTTTCTAGCATTTTTGTGGATGTTCGAGAACCTGGTAGTGTTAGTGGAATATTTATTTTTGTAGGTGCAGCAATTACTTTCCTATTCTTTATTTTAAGAAAGATTATAGAAAAAAAAGAATATATCCTAAATTGCAAAAAATGAAATAGAAAATTGAATAAATAAAATTAAGTTACCACACTTTTGTAGTAGCTTAATTATTGAATTTCAAAGAAATTAAAAGTATATCACTGATAACATCGTGGAACACATTCTTCAGTTCCTATGTCATTTAAAGTTGCCTTAGCCTGGGCCGTAGTAACAAGTTTCTAATAAAAATATAATTACTTCTAATTAGCATAAAATAGCTATGTACAGTAATTTTTAAAAATAACTTCAATATTATTTCTATCCTTAACTATAACTTCTTTGATTAATAGTTTAATTATTTGTCTTTTTTCTTCAAATGTGGCATTTTCCCAAATAGTTTCAAAATCATTTAAGTATTTTATCATATCCTTGAAATCTATATCGTCATTTACTGATATTTCTTTTTTAAGATGTTCTATAGTTTTTAAAAGCTGGTTTTTGTCATTATATAAATTTTCTATTCGTTTTGATATTTCTTGTGCAGGGATATTACCAAACTGATATAATTCCATCATTTTATCTATTTGTTTATCAACTTCTTTTACTTTTTTATCAAGTATACTTGTATCTATAGTATTAGTATTTATTTTTTTACGTTCATAGTATTTTTCTTTAAGTTTTTCTTTTTCAAATTGTTTCTTTCTTATTTGATCTACAACATAGTTATCTACTATAGCAATAGGAATATTTCTACCAGGACAGTCAGGGTCTTTTATCATGTATGCAGGAGTTCCAGCTACAGAGTAACATAGATAATAGTAGACTTTTGGACTGCCTTTTCTTTGACTTACCCATGAACCCCTCATCCTTGCATTACAATGTCCACATCGTATAAGAGAAGTCAATAAATATTTAGAAGTGACTACATAGTCTTTACCACGTTTATGAATTAGATCTTGTGTTTTATCAAAAAGTTCTTCAGGTATTATAGGTTCATGTAACCCAGGATAAGCGTTTCCTTTATATTCTATAAACCCTTTATAAACAGGATTTTTCAATATTCTTCTTATAGCATTAACTTGCCACTCTACGCCATTTCTTTTCTTATATCCCATTTTATTTAGCGTAGTAGCAATTCTGTGATATCCATATCCTTTTTCAGTATATAGTTCAAATATTTTTTTTACATGGATAGATTCATATTCATCTATAACTAATTCTTCTGTTTCTTCTATATAATTATATCCATGTGGAACATTAGCTCCACCACGATAAAGTCCTTCCTTAGCTCTTTTTTCTTTTCCTAGGCGAGCTCTTTCTTTGATGGTTTCTCTTTCAAGTTGTGCAAAAACAGATAGTATGCCTATCATAGCCTTTCCAAATGGGGTAGTGGTATCAAAACTTTCACTTAAAGATACAAAGTCTACATTATTTTTCAAGAATTCTTCTTCTATAAGATATAGAGTATCTTTTTGACTTCTAGAAAGTCTATCAAGCTTATATACAAGAACAATATCAATATCTTTCAATTGTGACAATAGTTTTTGAATAGCAGGGCGATCTAAATTAGCACCTGAAAAACCACCATCAATAAAGATATCGTAAATATTCCAACTTTTAGCTTTGCAATAACTTATCAGTTTATCCTTCTGAGCATCTATAGAAAAGTTTTCAACTTGTTCTTGGGAAGAAACACGGATGTATATAGCGACTTTTTTCAAGTAAACCACCTCAATTTTTGTAGTTCTTTATATATGTATTAGCAAGTAAATTCAATAATTACAAAACATATGTTCGATAAATGATTAAAATAAAAGTTACTAAATAGTCTTTAAGTACTAATTTTAGTAACTTTTAAGTTATAACTCAATGTCTGATTAATTCATATCTGGAATATTATTCATTATATATATTATATCAGTGTAAGTATCTATTTCAAGAACAAATGTTCTTTAAAAAAGATTTTTTTCGCTACATGTTGTTTTTTCAATTATAAAGGAATATAGCTTAAAAAGATACATGAGTGAATGAATAAATATACTTGATAAAAATAAATAATATATCTTATCGTTAATAATTGATTCAAAAAGGTCATTTGATGAAATAAATAGTATATTTATTTCTAAAAACATTAGAAAATAATTAAAAGTGGATGTAGTTAATAATAAAGTTTTGTTCTTTATGTTGTAATAATTAGGAAATGCTTCACTAAGACAAATATGTCTGCAGAAACAAAAGCTTTCAACAATCAAAAGAACTACAAAAAATGTACATAATATAAAATGAGAGAATATGACGAACTTATTAAGTGAAAGAAAAGCTTCCTTTAGTTTAAATAACGGAATATCAGGTATTATACTTATGATTAGATCCATTATAATATTAAAGTCTTTTTTAGATAAAAATTTAAATATAATTAGAACTAAACCAAATAATAATATCGCGGCTTGTCTCTTAGGAACTATAACAAAAGATAATATATCTTTAATAGAAAGTTTTGGACTATTATTTTCCTTCTCTTTTACTTCCATAGCATATCCTCCAATTAATTATTCTTATATAAACATATAAATTTTATATATTTCATCTATACTTTAAGTAAGAGTAAGAATGTATTTACTTTGAATCTTTATATATATTAATTAAAAAAGATATATTTGTAGCAGCTAGATTTATTGCATATTTAGCGTAGTATTCTGGCACTATAATTTTTTCAGAACCCTGACCATGACCACCTCGTTTGTTTCTTAAAGTAGGAAGTCCAGATGACAAGGTTTTAAGTAATGTAGAAAAGTGTCTTTTAAGATATGTTGGTACAAAGCCATTATCAGATAAAATATTTAATAATGTATACACAGTGTCTTTATCTTTGTTATAATCATATCTTTTTAAATCACATAAGGTCTTAAGTGTACTTTCAAAAGCTTTATTAGCTGATGTGATTGAGTCTTTATAGTCACCATTAATAAAATGCTCATGAGCTTTGAAAAATTCATCTTCTACACCTTTAAAACTTTCGTCGTATATAAGTTTTAAACATGGCTTTATAATTTCTTCGTGTGTATATTGTGTGTCTTTTTTTATTAATTCACAATTTATAATCTCATATCCCAAGTTATTAGTTTTAAATCTTTTGTTTAAAGTATCTATAGGAAGTAAATGAAGTCCTTCCCAATTATATTTATAAAAAATTAGTTCAATATATTTAACTGAAAGATCAATTAAGTCTAAAACATCGAGGGTAGATGCAGACAAAATGTAGTTTTGGAAATTAGTAATGTCATCATAGTCTCCTAATGTTAAGATACCTTTTTCTTCACAAAACAATTTGTTCAATTTTTCAAAAAATATACTTTGTGAATAAAATTCATCGGAGAATTCATCGGAACAAATCTTACTTATTTTATCGAATAGATGAATTACTTGATTCCTGAACTTCTTAGGAATTGGTTCGTATTCATATAAATCATATACATTAGGATTTTCTAATCTTCTTAGCTTTTCAGAATAAAGTTCAAACAATAAAAAAGACCTCCTTTATAACTACAGCGATATTTTGTCTATAGGCTGAAAACCTTTTGTTTTTAAAAACTTCATATTATGTTCAAAGTTATTTATAGAATCAGAAGGATCTATTAGATCTAAATTTAAGCTATTTAATTTATCTTTATCAATTTTAACTGATAAAATGGTTGAAGATTCTTCATGACCTGTTTCTGTATTTAATATTTCATATTGAGTATTTATGATAACAGTTTCAAGAGGCAATAAAGCAAATAAATGCCTAGCTATACATATAACACAGCTACACACATGATCTTGAACCAAGCTATAATAATTAGTTTTAGTTAAATTTCTAACTGATAATTTACCTGTTTTAGTTAATGACTTTGATTGCTGTGGAACAACATCATCTATTATAATATTAAAATCAACTATCATAGTATATTCATCTATAGCGTAAAACTCAAAATAATCAATATAATCTAAAAGATTATATAAAGGGTTAACTTCATCTAGGACTGCAAGATAAGAATCTAAGTCCTTAGATAGAATTGAGCTAGATAATTTATTTAGATGTTCCCAAGAACTTAATAGTTCGTTATCTTTTTCTTTGGCAGATACAATATCCGACTTAAGCTCTTCTATTTTTCTTTTTTCAATAAATTTAAATATTTTAGCCAGAAGATTTGATTTGTATATTTCAAGCTTTTTTATAGCTTCTAATTCATTAGGTCCTTTTGTTCCTGGTTCAAATGGAATAGGTTTACTGTTTATAGATTTCCAATCCCAAAACTCAATATAATCTTTATGTATAGATGTTATAAGATTTATGTGTTCATTATATTCTTCAACTTCATACTCAGCTTCTAAGAGTACCATTTCTCTTTCTAGCTCTTTTAATTTATGTTCATTTTCTCTTAGTCTTTGTTTTTCTATATTGGAACGAGATTTACTAGAAGAAGATTGAGAGTAAGAAATACCAGTACCAGGAATACCTACAGTAGTAGTTTTTCTACCAGTTGAGCTTATAGTATATCTAGCTCCTTTTCCTCCAAGGCTTAAACTAGTACTTTTTTTACCTATATTGATCTTTACTCCAGGAGCAATTTTAAAACTTTTCCTAAATCTAAAACCCACAATATTTACACCTCACATTTGTACAAAATATTAGCTAAAGTAACAAATTTTTCCGTAGTACATATAAAAAATATTCTACATAGACAGAACGTAGAATTTCCTACTTAATATTAAATTTTAAATTTAATAATTCTTTATTTATATTTTCAGCTATAGCTATTTGTTCCAAAGTAAAACCTTCATAACTTTCTAATAAGTTATCATGTATCAAAAGCTCTGCTGCAAACTTATCAGCTTTTATTTCATGCTTACTTTTTACCACTAGAGGATTTTCAATAAAAAAGCTAATGTTAAGATCTGGTTCTAATATCGCATGTCCTAATTCATGTGAACAAATATATTTTCTTTTAATGTCATCAAGACGACTATTTATATGTAAAATTTCAGTTCCATCTTTAGTCTTTTGAAAGAAACCTAGAATCTGAGAACCAAGGTCATGAATAAGAACTTGAATACCTAAGAAGTTGCATATTTCAAAAGGGTTTCTGGTACCACTAAGTTCTATAAGACCGTCAACGATGTTTTTTATCATAGTACCACCTACTTTAAATTTAATAAATTATATAAATACACAATAAAGATATATACTTTAAAAGGGTACTTTAATTTTGTACCTAATATTACTTTTTGAAATATTTCTTCTTATGCTGAAAAAGAGAATAAATAAAAAATACTATTCTTTAAATTTACTCTCTTTAGTAAGCGTTATTATTCTAGTAGCATTATAAGCTTATTTTTTATAAGTTCCATCTTTGATATGATATTTTTTATTCGTTTTTTCACAATATTCAATGACTTTTTCAACTAAGTTATTATAAAAATCTTGATAATTTTTATATTCACTAACTTTTTTATTATAGTTTAATCTGCCAAAAATAATTTTATCTACAAAACATATAGCGTTTAAAATATCATCAAAGTTTTGTTCTAAGATATTAGGCGTTGGATAAGGCTCTATGCTAACCCAAGTATTAAAACCCTTATCATGAAGATATTTAAGACTATTAACTCTTTCTAGATATGGAGCTGAATTCATTTCATTTTTTTTTCTATAACTCTCATTAAGAGATATAAGTGTTATCCCATATGAGTTAATTTTATCCGTACAATCTAATTCTTTAGGCAGAATTCCTTTTGTTAGAGCCGTACAAGGTATGTCATTGGTATTTAGTAACTTTATAATCTCAATGCTACTATTGCATATCTCATCATATCCATACATAAAAGGATCAGTTGTAAAACATAAATGAACAGAATTTATTTTATCTTTATATTTAGGAATTTCTTTTTTGAGAAGTTCTATAGCATTAGATACTAGCTTAGGTTCCATCCATTCTTCTATACTTTTAGCTCTTCCGAAACGTCTTGCCATCATATAAGCATAACATGGATATAGACATCCGTGAGAGCAGCCTTGTATGTGATTTAATGTGTAATCCCCATATTCAACTTCTGTTTTATATAGTAATGTTTTTCTTTGTATATACTCCATTTTTTAGAAATCCTCCACTTTTTTTAAAAAATTATAAGACATATCTAAAGAAAAAAGAACTTATGTTCTTAATTACATCTTATAATATTTAGTATACTGATGCAATTTTTATTTTGTGTTTTTTTATATCGAAACTTCTAGACTTTCTACCAGATTTAGTATGCTCAGGATCTCTTTCTACTAAAATTAAATTATCTTTTTCTAATTCTGTTAATATTTTTTTATAATTGGATATTTTGTAGTTAATTTCAAATACTTTGATAAGCTTATAATATAATTCTTCTAAATCTATAAAATTAGGTTTATTTTGCTTTAGTATATCTATAATTTTATTTCTTGCCTTATTGTTTATATCTAAACATTCATTTCCACACTGGTTAGAGAATAATGACATTTGTCCTAAATTTTCTTTTTCAATCATATAATTCAGTTTTTGATTCATATTATCGCACATTAAAAATAAACCATCAATATGATTTGTGCCAAACACTAACCTATATTTTAACATGTTTTTTTGTTTTAATTTTATTTGTATACTTAAAGTATATTTAAAGATATTTTTTCTTTCTAGAGTTTTTAAATAATTATCAATAAAAAGCTCCTCTGCTTCTAGCATAGTAATTTTTTTATTATTATATTGATAAAGAATATCCTTCCAATATGTACCATTAGCTATATCACTAAGATAACACTCTTCAATACTGTTGTTTAATTCGTACATAGAGTCTACTTCCGATTCAAATTTAGAGTCATATTTATAGTTTAGAATTCTACAGCCTTCTCTTAAAAAACCAAATGTGTTAAAATTCATTAAAACTTCATATGAGTGACAATTACTTTTTTTAATTTTATTAAAAATGTCAAAATTTAAACTTTTTATTCCATAAGGATCAATATAGAAAAAAACATTTTTATTGTTGATACTTTTCAGAATTGAATCAAAACCATCTTCGAACGTACCATTGAAGCCATAACAAAATTTTTTGAAAGGCATTAGATTTTGTTCCAATGCGTTATAATAGTTTTTATTTTTTTCAATACATAATAGCTTTATGTCAGTACTAGATTTTTTGTTAAGATTAGAGTTAATTTGTTCAGCTATAATAAGTGGAGAACCAACTTCTCCAGAATCAAATTTTCCTTTGCCAGCAAAACAATCTATAATATAAACTGGTTTTCTTGTATTTATTATTTTCGATAAATAAGGAGTTAAATACCAATTTAGTATATTGTCTTTTACAATAGACCATTCTTTCTTTTCTTTAAAAAAGTTTTTAGTTCCCCCCAACTTTATCCCCCTTTTAAAGCTAATCTTTATTATTTTTTCTTATTTTCCATCTATCAAATAATTGAATAAACTCCCAAGTTAATTTACTACTTATTTTTTTCTTAGGAGTAATTTTATAATGTGACTAAATATTATTTCTTTTATTTTTCTTCTTACTAATTTCCTCAGCAGTTCTTAATCCCATTTGTATAGCATTAGCTAGTATGATTTTAGATTCATCAGTTAATAGCTCTCCTTTTAACATTAATCCAGGTTGAGATAGTATTATTTTCATAGCTTCCTCAACATCGTGAATTTCTGGATACTTTTCTTTAAGGGTTTGTTTTTGAATATTTCTTATATCAGTTCTACCAAGTAGATAGTCAAGAGGTACCTCAAAAAAATCAGCTAATAATATTAATGTTTCGTGGTCAGGTTCTTTTCTTTCTGTTTCATATCCAGCTATAGTTGAACGATTTTTAGAAATTTTTTGAGCTAATTCTTCTTGAGTAAGCTGATGTTCTTTTCTTAATTGTTTTAATCTTTTTGAAAAACTCACATTAATCACCTCATATGTAAATAATTCTATACTAAAATGTTTCTAAAATAAACTATTTGATATAAATATCCCTAAAAGAAACAAAAACATAAAATAGTTTAAAAAAGTAGTTGACAATGTTTCTGAAGGGGACTATAATGAAATTACAAAGTTTCCAAACGAAACAGAGAGGAGAGATAGTTTGAGATTAAATTTAAAAAAGGCAAGAGAAAAGAAAAAGTTAACTCAATCAGAGATTGCTAAAAAAATTGGAATAGCAAGAACTACTTATACTAATATAGAACGTGGTGATAAAAACCCATCTTTTTTAGTTGCTTTAAAAATAAAGGAGATATTAAATACAGAAAGTGATGATATATTTTTAAGCAGAAATGTCCCAAAAGGAAACTAATAAATGATTGAGTAAAGATATTCTAAGGGGGGAGAGAATGAATAAAAAAATATTATTCCTGAAGAACACTACAAAACAATAATAGGTGAAGTAGTGGCTAAAAGAAGTAAGATTAATAATACTGCACTTGAGATAGCAAAAGTTTTAGAAAAAAATCAACTTAATATTGAATAAGGTATGATTGCCTCAGATGAGGCTAAAGCAATCATAGAAGAAAATAGTTTGTGTAATATGATAAAACTTGAATCTCAAGAACAGCATAAAGAGCTTAAAACTGAAAATGGCAAAGACGAAGATCTTGAGGACCTTCAATACTTATTTAAAGGAATAAAAACATTTCCAGAAGACTAAAGAATTTTTTTTAAACCGCCATTATGGAGAGAAAAAAATAAATTATGTAATGACATTAGAATGTATTTAATTAACTTTAAATTATTTTTTTAACTATATAATGCTAAAATTCGGTAAAACTAGAAAATCGTCTATAAAAAGGGGGAAATAGTATGGATGCTGAAGAGGACATTTTATATGATACTCTTTACAACATAATAAAGAGAATAGTTACAAAAGAGAAAGAAGAAAACAAAGTGAGCTTAGAAGTTTCACAAGATGAAAAAGTATCATAGATGTGACAAAAAGGAAAGGGGTGTCTTAATAGACACCAAAAGAGATATGAATATAATTGATCTAATTTAAATGTGTGAGATAGAGATTAGAGATAACTATTAACTAGTTTAAGTATATCAATTTTAAAATTATAAGACTATAAATCTTTATTCAAAAGAATTCTAATAAAATGGAAATTTATAACTACACGAGGAGGTTTAAGTATGTGTTTTGCTACTTTGGTAAAGGAAGTAAGAGAGGATCTAGGACTATCTCAAGAAGATATAGCATTAAACATAGGAGTTTCACAACCAATGTATAGTAAATATGAAAACTGTAAAGCACCTATACCTGATGATATAGCTTTAGAAATAGCTAAAAAATTAAAAAGTCCAAGATTAATGGCTGAATACTTTTTTCAAAATAAAAGTGAATTTTTTAATGTGCCAGTGTTAAACAATGTGGATGATAATGCAATTGTAGTACTAGATAGCTTAATAGAAGAGTCAACAGAATTAATAAAATATTCTCAAGAACTAAAAAAGATTTTAAAAAACAAGAAAGATAGAACAGAATTAACTGTATTAGACTGGGAAACTGTAATGAAATGTGAGGAACAAATAGCTGATATATTTCCAGCTCTAAAACTACATTTTATAAAAATGGCAGAAGAATTTGAATTGGATCTATCTAAATTAGAAAAAAAGATATATCAAAAGTTAAAGTATAAAAAGTATGTTAAGTAAGGAGGGAAATTATGAAAACATCAACTGGCTGGATAGTTAAAGCTTACTATGTAGGTAAAGCTAGAGACTTTGTTATAAAAGATATTAGAGATAAAAAAAGAGTTACCTCAGATAATGGTGATCTGAAATAACTCACTTCAAAAATAATCGTACATTAATTATATCATATTGAAATGTAGTTGTTAAGTCCAAAAGTAGGTTTAACAACTATTCTTAAAGGGGTGTAATATTGGAAGGTTGGATAAAACTTCATAGACAATTAAAAGATCATTTTGTATATAAAGACTCTGAAATGCTTCATATATGGATACACATTTTGCTGTCTGTTACACATGATTATTGTGAACCTGTTATTAATAAGAAGATAGTTAAACTCTATCCAGGACAATGTATATTTGGAAGGGAGAAGTGGGCTAGAACTTTATTTAGGGATGAGAAGAAAGCTCTTAGTGTATATAGAACTATTTTATTATTCAAAGAAGCTGATATGATAGATTATTTTCCTACTTCCAAATACTCTATTATAACTGTTAAAAATTGGTCTAATTATCAACGTTTTTTTGAAAAAAATCAAAAAAATGAACATCATAGTGAACAAAATCAAGAACAGCAAAATGAACATAAGGAAAACACAGAAAATACAGACATAGGAGATTCTAAAAAACATGAAAATGAACATTCAGACGAACAACAAAAGAACACAAACAAGAATGTAAAGAATGAAAAGAATATTAATTATATATATGAGTATTGGAATAGTAAAAAAATTATAACTCATAGAAAGTTAACAAAGAAAATGGAAACAAAGATTAAGGGCATATTAAAAGATTATTCCATAGAGGAAGTTAAGGAAACAATAAACAACTATTCTGAAATAGTTCTTGATGACAAGTATTGGTTTACGCACAAATGGACCATAGAAGAGTTTATTCAAAGAGGATTTGAAAAATTCCAAAATAGAGATGTTGCAATACAAAACTACCTTAAAAAAGAATATGGTAATAAAAATGAATCTGAAAAAACAAAAGAGGATTTAAATTGGAGAGGAACTGATAGGAGGTTTTAAGAATGATTGAAGTCTTAAGGATTGAAAGAGAAGTTTTAGGAAGTTTCTTATTAGATAAAGGAACTCATGAATATATACACTATCTTGATGAAGATGATTTCATAGATGAAAGTAACAAAAAGGTATTAGCTTCTATTAAAAGCTTAATAAATCAGAATAAAGAAGTAAATTACTTTGAATTACAAGAAAAGACTAACCTAGATATAACTTATATAATTGACTTAGCTGAGTTAGTGGCAACCACTAGATACATAGAAAGTAATATCAAGCTACTTAAAGATAAAGCTAATAGAAGAAGGCTGATAGATAAGGCAAAGAAAATAATAAATATGGCAAAGGATAATGATGTTGACATTGATATTATAAAAAATGATGCTATGCAGGAAATAGATGAAATAAAAAATATAACAAATGAAGAGGTAATAACTCTCAGAGAAGCTATGCTAGACACTATAACAGTTTTAGAGAAAAGATCAGAAAATAAAGATGATAAATCTTATCATACTGGAATAACAAAACTTGATACAGCAACGGCAGGACTACATGAAGAAGAATTAACAACTATTGCAGCTAGACCAGGAGTAGGTAAAACTGCAATAGCAATGCAAATAGGACTTAACATAGCAAATAATAAAAGAAAAGTGATGTTTACTAGTTTAGAAATGTCAGATATACAATTATGTCAAAGGATAATAGCAGCATATTCTAAATTAGATGGAAACGACTTAAGGCGAGGTAACTTGAATGAAGATGGATGGAAAAAAACTATATCAGTAGCTCAAAGGTTTTGTTGGGATAACTTTATTTTAGATAAAACGAGCAAAAATACACAACACATAAGAACTAAGATAAGAAAATATAAGCCTGATTTAGTTATTATAGACTACTTACAACTTCTTAAATCAGTAGGTAAATACAGTAATAGAGAGCAAGAAGTATCAAGTATAACTAGAGATTTAAAGTTAATGACTCTTGAATTTAAGATACCAATTATAATGCTTAGTCAATTAAACAGAAATGCAGAAGGAAACAGACCAACGCTGGCAGATTTGAGAGAGTCAGGAGCTATAGAACAAGATAGCGATAATATCATATTTATTCACAAATTAAACAATAGAGAAATATCTGAACTCATTGAAAAAGAGATATATACTAGGGAGCTAATAGAAGAAATGAATAAAAGAAAAAATACATTAACAGACATAATACTTGAGAAACAAAGAAACGGCCCTACTGGAACATTTGGAATGGCGTATATACCAAGTTTTATGAAGTTTATACCTATAGATAACTAAAAAACATCAGAATTGGAGATTAATTAATCTCCAATTCTGATGGATAAATCCTCATTGTATGTACCTAGACGAGTTTTTTTACTTAGTAAATACTCTGGTTTAATAGCCATTTTCCAAGCACCACCCTTATGAGAACGTCCGTTACCCGAACCGATATCTCTAGTTATATAAAGTCTTTTTTTCTTATGTTTATATACTTTTTGGCCGTGAGATCTAAAGCCCTTTAGTAATTTGTAATCTGCTGGACACTTTGTACAATTTTTCAAATTTTATCACCCTAATGCTTATAACTAAAAGGGTATAAATTGGGTGAAATTAATTATTGTTGTATTGTAGAAAGTTAAGCATTTAAAAAAAATATGTAACTTAGATACTTATGAATATTGGAGAAAGATTCTAATTAAATGAATTATAGAAAGTGAGGAACGGAGACTTGAAAGACATAATATCTAAAATAAAGAAGTTACTAAACTTAAGTAACAGTTCAAATGAAAATGAATCAGAGACAGCTCTATTAAAAGCCCAAGAGCTTTTGGTAAAGCATAAACTTTCATTAAAAGAAGTGGAACAGTTTGATGATAGTAATTCTAAAGTTATTACACAGAAAACGGATATAACTTTCAGATCGGCTAAATGGAAAGGGCAGCTTGCAAATTTAATAGCTGATAATTTTAGATGTTATAACTACTACAACACAAGATATACAAACGGAATAGTTCTTTTAGGAAAAGAAGAAGATGTAAAAATAGCAGAAATAGTTTTAAGCTATGCCATAGATAGCGTAGAAAGTACCTGTAAGAGATTAGCTTATAGATATAGAAAACAGGGCTATAGTACAAGAGGATTAACGAATGATTATGCGTTAGGATTTATTGAAGGATTAAGAAATAAATTTGAAGAGCAGAAAGCTAAAAATCAAGAATGGGGAATTATACTAGCTAAAGACATCGAGCTTAAAAATTCATATGAAAATATAAACTTTACAGGGTCTGTAAATATAACATCAAGATTAAAAGGTTTTTCTGAAGCTTATCATACAGGGATTGAGGATGGAAATAACTTTGATATTACAACCAGAGTTGAAAACAAAACAAAAGAAAAAGAACTAATAGGTTAATTATAAACTATGGTAATAGAGTGAAAGTATGAAAGTAAAAGAGTTATTTAATATACAAGCTTAAGTATTAAACATGAAAGGGGTAAAACAATGAAAACAACTAATACAGATGTATATGGGTTTGAACATGCCATAAGAGGAATGAGGAATCCTAAAGAAAGCTGGGGTAAGTCAGATAGCATTACATATGAATTCCAGCCAGGGCTATTTAAATTTAGCATAGGAAATGCAGATGCAGAATTATCGAAAAAGTTGGCTAAAGCAGGAACAGAGCATTGTAAACATTTAAGATTAATTCAAGTATGGTTTGACTTAGAAGCTCCACGTTATTTTTGGCAGGAATTCGATACGTATAGAAATGTTGAAAAGATTTCATGTTCTACTATGAATAAATTATTTGAAAGAGAATTAACGATAGAGGATTTTGAATTAAAAGATATTGAAGATTCTAAGTTACTAGATGTTTTACAGATTACAATAGATGAAATCAATGACTTAAGATATATCTATAAAAAGTCACCTGACGATGATTATTTAAGAAGAGCTAAAATATTATTACTAGAAAGCTTTATACAGAAGAGGACTATAAATACTAATTATCAGCAGCTGTTAAATATTTACAGACAGAGAAAGAACCACAGATTGCTACAATGGCAAGAGTTTTGTGAGTGGATAGAAGAGTTACCTTATTTTAAAGAGCTTACGGGGATAGAATATAAAAAATAATTAGACTCGATAATGGAGGGATAATATGAGCAATTTTCGTAATGAATTAAATGAAAATATAGATAAATTAGTAGAATCTACTGAAATAAATAAAATAGAGATCATAGAAAAAGGAATTGAGGTATGTGAGAAATACAAAAATGAGGTTGAAAACAACTGGAGCAGAAAAGGAACATATAAGAAATGAATAATATAGATAATTTATCAAATAGAAGAGTTGAAGAAGTTTTAAAAGATGTGGTTAGCATAATAGAAGGGATATAGAAGAAAATAACTAGGAGGAATAGTATGGAAAATAAAAAGGAGAAGCTTAGAAATAAGATAATAGAGTGTATGGATGGAGTATTGACATTAGCAGAGCAAAAAGGCAATCTAGATTATTTTAAGATAGAGATAAAGAATAGTAAAGGCCAACTACATTTAGAAAGTACGATACAGAATAGATCTAAAGTATATTAGTATGCAAATGAATTTAATTAAAAATAACCCCTATAGTTGACAAAATATTAGAAAAAGTATACTATATTAACTAATATATCATTACAGGGGTGAAGCAATGAATAGTAAGTTTTTAGAAATACATCGTGAAGAAATAGAGAAAGTTATAGATTATCAATCTTTTGAATACATAATCGATACAATTCAGAAAGGATATAAAGAATTTAAAGCTATAAAGCCAATGTTGGACGGAAAGGGAGATATCAAAACACATCAAGGTGCTGTAGGACATATGAGGAGTAAAAAGATAGATGATAGCTTTGTTAAGAACATGGATGAAGGTGCTAAAATTGGCTTTAATACTGATACGTTTAAAGCTGGATCAACAACGTTGCCAAGATTAACTAAAAAGAATGTAACGTTGACGACAAAGTATTGTAAATCAACTAGAGAAATCATATCAGATCCTTCAGGTTATATGAAAGACTTTGTGGTTAAAAACAAAGCTTTAGATTCGCAGCTATCGTTATTTGATTTCACTGATAATTGTGAAAAAACTTTAAAAGAATGTGAAGAAAACATAGAATATTATGGGATTATTACTTACTATTTCAACGAAGAAAGTTCATTAGAAAATGTAAATATCATATTCTTTGACAAACAAATTAAGAGCATTTTATTAGAATTAGAGGCACCAAAAGATTTATTAGAAAATCAAGGTATTGAAATTAACGAAGATGCTGAAAATAATGATAATAAAGATACTCTGAAAGATTATATGAAAGTAGTCAAAGAAAGTAAGGAGAAGATTAAATAGAAAAAGGTGAAAAATTATGGATGATGTTATAGATATAGCAGAATTATATATGAAAAATGAAGTAGAAAAAGTCATAGTAGGAGATAGAATAAAAGAAGCTAGAATTTATAGAGGTTTATCACAAACGGAATTAGCTGACGGTCTGGGGGTAACAAGACAGGCAGTATCAAAGTATGAAATGTCTAAGACATTACCATCATCAAGTATAGTGGCTAAACTACCTAGAGTTTTGAAGTTTCCAATAAGGTACTTCTTTAAAGAGAAAAACTTTAAAGAAAAAGAAAGTAGCATTACATATTTTAGAAGTAATGCAATTCCTAAAAAAACGAAGTCTCAGTTAGAGTATATGATAAAATTAATGGATTCCGAGATTGTTGATTTTTATTTAAAATATATACAGCTGCCTAAACTGAACATACCTAAACTAGAAGATATAGTAGAAGATGCAAAGTGTAATTATGATAGAGATGAAATAATGAAAATTTCAAAGTTACTTAGAGAACATTGGGGCTTAGGAGATAAACCTATATCAGACTTAGCTTACACTCTTCAAAAAAATGGTTTTATATTATCATCAATTAAAATAAATCAAGATAAAACAGATGGTTTCTCTCAATGGATAAACTCTATACCATATATAATTACTAGTTCAAATAAACAATCTGCGGTAAGAAATAGATATGATAATGCCCATGAACTTGGACATTTAATATTACATCGCAAGGTTGGGATAGAAGAACAAGCTAGCCCATCTATAGAAAGAGATGCAGATTATTTTGCTTCAGAATTCCTATATCCTAGTAACGTATTTATAAGAGAGATACAAGGGCTAGCAATAAGTTTAGAAACTTTCATATATTTAAAAGAAAAATGGGGAATTTCCATACAAGCAATAGTAAGAAAGTGTTTAGATTTGGAGATCATATCTGAAGATAAATATACTTACTTTCAAAAAAGAATAAGTGCTAAAGGTTGGCGTAAAAAAGAACCTTTAGATGGAATGATAAAGATAGAAGAGCCAAGTTTATTTAAAGATGCAACAGAGTTATTATTAGAAAATAATTCTATTACAAAGCAAGATATTTTAGGAGAGATTGACATGTTGCAAGAAGATATAATATCTTTATGTAATTTACCTAAAGATTTCTTTGACTCTGAATTATCGAATGTAATTAAGTTGTTTTAACTTATTATTAAATTATAAAACTAAATAAGTCCTACTGGACATACCAGCGGACACTTTAAGTTAAACCTTTAGGTTTAACTTAAAGTGTCTTTTGTATTTTAAAGGGGTGTAAAAGAGATGGAGAGAGATAACTATTACAAATCTGTAGAATCATTATTATATAATTATACTATGTTTAAGGCCAGTATAGAAAACATGGAAGCTGAGATAAAAGAGATAGAGATTGAAGATGGATTAAGATCACTTTCATATGAAAATGAAAAAACAAGCTGTACCAATGAAATTAACAGAAGTACTGAAAATATTGCTATAAGAAAAATAGAACATAAAGATTTATTAAAAAAGAGGATAGAAATAATAGATAGTAAGCTTAGAAGGTTAGATAATGCCATAAATGCATTAAATGAGCTTGAAAATAAAATAATAACCAAGAGGTATTTTGAAGGAAAGCAATGGTATATCATAGCGTATGAACTAAGTTACAATGAAAGATGGTGTAGACAAGTAAGGAAACAGGCTATATCAAAGTTAGCAATAGGATTATATGGAGATATAGAAGTCTTAAATTAAGATAGTTCTTACTTAGAGAGGAACAGCCGTTTTACTTCCGTTTTAATACCGATTTTTTTATAAAAAACATGTTAATATATTAGTATAGAAAGAAGTCAATTAAAGCTAATTGGCTTCTTTTTATTTTTTTGAAGGAAGTGAACAGAGATGAAGACTAATATTAAATGTAATAATTGTCATTGGATAAAAAGAATAGATGATAAAATCTATTGCTTATTACCTAGATGCTTAAAGCAATTAGGAAGTGTAAATAAAAAGATAGATAGGAGGGATTAGTTGAAATTAACAAAATTAACGGAAGATAAATTATTAAAAGCCATATATGACTTAAGCTTTATAAAAACTAAAATAGAAGAAGCTTTAAAGATGCAACATACTAGCTTTGAAGAAAGTATATGTAAAGAATATATAAAAGTACAAAATGTTGCAGAAGTAGCTAATATAATAAATAACAAAGGACATACAATTCAAAATAGAAAATTTATAGGCAAGGACATAAGTAACATTGTAAAGAATACAAAAGATAGCAGTATAGGTAAAATTGCAAAAGCATTATTTGATTATAATAACACATTACAAAATAAGAATAGAAGCTTAAGTAAACTAATAAAATCACTTAGAAATTAGGTGGGGCATATGAAAACAGATCCTATATTAGATTTAGAAATACTAAAAGATATAGCTGAATATTTAGAAACTAAAAATATAAGAGATAGTATATTACTATATATAGGAATATATACGGGACTTAGAATACAAGATGAACTAGAGTTAAGAATAAGAGATGTAAGAGATGAAAGAGGAAAGGTAAAGGATTGTATTATCGTAAATGAAGGTAAGACAAACAAGCCAAGAAGAATAGATATAAATAAGAAGTTAAAGAAGATGTTAGAAATATACATAAGAGGTAGACCAGGTTATGAATATATATTCTTATCAAGAGAAGGAACTAATAAACCTATATCTAGACAACAAGCATATAATATTTTAAGAAAAGCAGGAGAAACATTCGGTATAAGAATTTCGCCACATTCATTAAGAAAGACATTTGCTAGAAGATTATATGAGTTATCTAATGGAGATATAACTATACCAATGGAAGCTTTAAATCATACTACTCCAGAACAGACACGAAGGTATATAGGAATTATGGAAACAGTTATAAATAATTATATTCAAAAGCTAGACTTTTAAATAAAACGGAAGTCTATTTTTTTTATTTAATTAGTTTGACGTTTTCCATAGATGTAAAACTGATGTGCTAAAAAAACGTATATATAGAAGAAGACAAAAAATAATGTTAGTTTAACATTCTATCATTTTTGTATAACTCATAAGAAGAAGAAAAGAAAAATAAATAAGTAGAAAATGTAAAAAGAAAATAAAAAATAAAATAAGAAGTCTATTTTATAACTTAGTATATAAGCCATCTGTAAAAATAAATTTTTAAAAACATTTTTTGAAAATTAAAAAGTGAATGGGTCCTTCTGGAGGAAAAGGAAAGGCCGCGGGTACTGGCGAGCCCAAATTGTGCACAGTTATGAAAAAAAAATTATAGCCGTTTCCTTTGCCAATATTGCAGAGAAAGGGTGTGGATATGAGTAAAAATGTTACATCAGAAAAAGTTGAGGACATAAAATCCGTTACGGTTGCATCTAGCGTATTAGCAAATCTACTTTCTGTTACTGATAGAAGAATAAGAGATCTTGCACAAGAAGGAATAATAGTAAGAGTAAAGAAAGGTCGCTACGATCTAGCACAAAGTATAAAAAACTATATAGTTCACTTGAAAGCAAACAATGATATTAAAGAAGTAAAAAATGATAACTTAGATTTAGATACAGAAAGAGCATTGCATGAAATAGTAAAAAGAGAAAAAACAGAATTACAAGTTAAAGTAATGAAAGGTGAGCTACACTATGCAGAAGACGTAGAAAAAGTAATGACTGATATGTTAGCAAACTTTAGAAGTAAAATATTAGGGTTAGCTCCTAAATTAGCTCCTATGCTAGTATCTAGAAGCAACTTAACAGAAGTACAAGACATAATAAACAATGAATGTTTATTAGCACTTTCTGAATTAGCTGATTATGACCCTATACTTTTTTATAACGAGAAGTATATAGACTTTGAATTAGAAGAAGATACAAGTGGTGATGTAGTTGAAAAAAATAAAAATAAAGACTCTTAAGTTATTTGAAAGAATATCTAAAGTAATAGCACCACCACCTAAATTAACAATATCTGAGTGGGCCGATAACTATAGAATATTATCAGCAGAAAGTTCAGCAGAAAGTGGGAAATGGAGTACAGATAGGACACCATACCAACGAGAAATTATGGATGCAGTTAGTTATCCAGATACAGAAATAGTAGTAATAAAATCATCAGCACAAGTGGGAAAAACTGAAATAATAAATAATATAATAGCTTATCATATAGATTATGACCCAGCTCCAATAATGATGGTAATGCCAACTGAAGGATTAGCCAAAACATGGTCAAAAAAAAGACTTGCACCTATGTTAAGAGATACTCCAAGTCTTAGATGTAAAGTAAAAGAATCAAAAACAAGAGATGCAGACAATACTATACTAGAGAAAGGATTCCCAGGTGGATATATAGCGATGGTAGGAGCTAATTCACCAACTGGCTTAAGTTCAAGGCCTATAAGAATACTTTTAGCAGATGAAGTAGATCGTTTCCCTACTACAGCAGGAGATGAAGGAGATCCTTTAGCACTTGCTGAAAAAAGAACAGCAACGTTTTGGAATAGAAAGAAAGTCTTTGTATCTACTCCTACTATCAAAGGAATATCAAGAATAGCTAAAGAATATGAAGATACTACACAAGAGCAATGGTGTATTAGATGTCCAGTATGTGGTAAATTTCAGCCTTATGAATGGTCCAGGATAAAGTTTGAGAATGTTACTATGGAGTGTAAGTTTTGTAAGGAAGAATTAACAGAGTATGAATGGAAGGCTCAGCCAGGTAAATGGATTTCACAGTTAGAGGATCAAAAGAATCTAAGTAAAAAGAAAAGAGGTTTTCACTTAAATGCTTTAGCTTCACCTTGGGAACGTTGGGAAAGCATCATAGACGCCTTTAAAGATGCTAAAAAAGACAAAGAAGAACTTAAGACATGGGTTAATACTTATTTAGGAGAAGAGTGGGAAGACAACGAAGGAGAAGGGGCAGATTATGAAGTACTCTTCAAACGTAGAGAAACTTATAATTGTCAAGTTACTGATGATGTACTCTTACTTACAGCTGGAGTTGACGTTCAAGACGACAGACTTGAAATAGAAGTTGTAGGCTGGGGTTATGGTAAAGAAAGCTGGGGAATACAGTATAAAAAGCTATATGGAGATTTGGAACAATCTCATATTTGGAATGAACTAGATAAATATTTAGATAGTGAGTTTTATTATAGTGATGGAACTCCTATAAAAGTCATGTGCACTTGTATAGATAGTGGTGGTCACTTTACTACTGAAGTATATAGATTTGTTAAAGGCAAAGAAAATCGAAGGATATTTGCTATAAAAGGCCAAGGTGGAACAGGAAAACCACTAATAGGTAAACCTTCAAGAAATAACAGAGAAAAAGTTTACTTGTTTCCTTTAGGTGTTGATACTGGAAAAGAGAGTATATATGCAAGATTGAATCTTGATGAGGAAGGACCAGGATACTGTCATTTCCCTTTTGAAGAAGATAGAGGATATAGCTTAGATTACTTTAAAAGTCTATGTTCAGAAAAAAGAGTACTAAAATATCAAAGAGGTGTAGCAAGTTTTAGATGGATACAAAAGTATAAGAGAAATGAAGGTCTTGACTTAAGAAACTATGCTACTGCTGCTATGCAAATACTAAACCCAAACTTTGAGGAATTAAGAAAGATGAAAGGTCAAGTAGATACAGTAACTCAAAAATCTACAAGTACAGTTAAGAAGAGAAAGAAAAAAAGAATAGTTTCAAAAGGAATATAACTACTATAGGTAGTTATTTTTTATTGTAAGGAAAGTAGGTGTTGTAGTGTCAATTATAACTAAAGAAAGAGTTAGAGAACATTTAGAAGCATGGTTAAATGCAGAGCTAGCAGTTACTACAGGTCAAAGTTACAGTATTGGTTCAAGACAACTTACAAGAGCAAATATAAGTGAAATAAGAAAACAAATAGACTACTGGGAAAATAGATTAAAGGCTTTAGAACTACAAGATCAAGGTAAAAAAACAAGTAAAAGAAGAATAGTAGGAATAATACCTAGAGATTTCTAGGAGGTGATAAGTGTGAATTTTTTGGATAAAGCAATAGGGGTAGTTGCTCCTAGAATTGCTTTGAAAAGAACGATAGCCAGAAAACGAATGAACTTTATAAATACAGGATATAGTCATCATGGTGCAAGTACAACTAAAAAGAGTCTTAGGGGTTGGAATAGTTCTGGTGGGAGTACAAAAGAAGATATAGACGATAATCTTGAAAAGTTAAGAGAAAGATCTAGAGATTTATATATGGGAGCACCAATAGCTACAGGAGCAATCAAGACTTTACGGACTAATGTAGTAGGTGCAGGACTTAAGTTAAAGTCTCAGATCGATTATAAATACTTAGGACTTACAGAAGATGAAGCAGCAGAATGGGAAGGGAATGTTGAAAGAGAATTTTCACTATGGGCTGAAAGTTTGAATTGTGACACCCAAAGAATGAATGATTTTTATGAACTTCAGCAACTAGCTTTTTTGTCCCAACTTATGAATGGCGAGTGTTTTGCATTATTGCCAATGATAAAAAGAAAAGATATGCCTTATGATTTAAGAATAATGCTTATAGAAGCTGATAGAGTATGTGATCCAGATAAAAAGGATCCAACTAAATTAATAATAAACGGGGTAGAAGTTGGAGACTTTGGTGAAGTAATGGCCTATCATTTATTAAACAAACATCCCTTAGAAAGGACATTTGGTAAAAAAGAGTGGAAACGTATAGAAAAGTTTGGTAGAAAATCAGGAAGATTAAATATGATACACCTGATGGAAAGTGAAAGGATAGAACAAAGAAGAGGAATACCTATTTTAGCACCAGTTATAGAATGTTTAAAGCAACTTTCTAGATATACAGAAGCTGAACTTATGGCAGCAGTTATTAGTGGGATGTTTACAGTCTTTATTGAAAATCCAGGAAGTGTAGATATAGATGAACCCATGTTTGGAGAAATGATAAGTAAAGATCAAAGTGTAGTAGAAGAAAGTGAAGAAGATATAAACTATGAACTAGCTCCTGGTGCAATAATCGAACTTGGAGAAGGACAGAAGGCTAATGCTACTAATCCAGGTAGACCAAATACTGCCTTTGATGGTTTCATAACTTCAATATGTAGACAAATAGGAGTAGCATTAGAAATTCCTTACGAATTACTAGTAAAACATTTTACTTCTTCCTATTCAGCAAGTAGAGCAGCACTTTTAGAAGCTTGGAAGATGTTTAGAATGAGAAGAGCTTGGTTAGCAAAGGACTTTTGTCAGCCAGTTTATGAAGAATGGCTATGTGAAGCTGTAGCGAAAGAAAGAGTTTTAGCACCAGGATTTTTTACAGATCCAATGGTTAGAAAGGCTTATTCAGGAGCACAATGGAACGGTCCTAGTCAAGGACAGATAGATCCTTATAAGGAAGTTCTAGCAGCAGAAAAAAGAGTTTCTAATGGATTTAGTACGAGAACAAAAGAAACTATGGAGCTTACTGGGGAAGATTTCTATAAGAATATAAGACAAAGAGCTAGAGAAGAAGAATTAATGATGAAAGGAGGACTATTAGAAGATGAAGTTTTGGAAGATTAAAAACATAACAGAAGATAAAGGAGAACTTCTACTATATGGAGATATATCTGAAGTTTCTTGGTGGGGAGATGAAGTAACTCCTAAGCAATTTGCGGAGGATTTAAAGAATTTGGGAAATGTATCTGAAATAGATGTACGAATAAATTCTATGGGTGGAGATGTATTCGCTGCAACTACTATAGCTAGTTTATTAAGAGCAAATAATGCAAAGATAAATATTTATATAGATGGAATGGCTGCAAGTGCAGCTACTATAGTTGCAATGGCAGGAGATAAAATATTTATGCCTGAAAACTCTATGATGATGATACATGATCCTTTAGTAGGTCTAATGGGATATTATAACACGAAGGATTTTAAAGAATTTACAGAGGTTTTAGATAAAATAAAAGAATCTATTTTAGTAGGATATGAAGCTAAAACAAAAAAGACCAAAGAGGAATTATCACAAATGATGTCAGATGAAACTTGGTTGACAGCTAGTGAAGCTGTAGAGCATGGTTTTGCTGATGAAATAATATCTTTAACAGTGGATTTAGATATTGAAAATAAGGGAAATTCAAAATTTATGATAGTAAATAAGCTTAAATTTGATATTTCTAACTATAAAAACATTCCACAAATAACACCTATAAGTGTGGATAAAGAGAATAAAAACGCTCATAAGTGTGTAAAGAATATACACTTTGATATAAAAAATAATAAAAAGGAGGAAAAGATATTGGATTTAAAAGACTTACAGGAAAAGTATCCAGATATATATAATCAGGTATACGAAAAGGGAGTAAAGGATGAAAGGGAAAGAATAAAAGAAATAGAGAATATAGCTCCTAAAGGCTTTGAAAATTTAGTAAGAAAAGCTAAGTTTGAAAATGTAATTTCAGCCGAAAAATTAGCAATGAATATAGTTAAATCTCAGAAAAACTCAGGTAAAAAATATCTAGATGAAGTTGAAGAAGATACTGAAGAGCTAGAAGAAATAGAACCTTCAGAAGAAGAAACAGAAGAAAAAAAGGAAGAAGAGGTTACAAACTCCCTTAAAAATGCACTTAAAAAAATAAGAAATAGAAGATAGGAGGTAATATTATGGCAACAGATATATTAGATGAATTTAAGCCAGATGGACTTATAGTAGACACAAGGATATCAGCTTTACCAAAGGAAATAAAAATACAAAAAGGTCAAGGATTACTACTAAGAGGAACAGTTCTAGGCAAGATAAAAGAAAATAATTTATGTGTAATACTGGATTCTACTAAAACAGATGGAAGTCAAGAACCTTACTGCGTTTTAGCTGATGATGTAGAGACAGAAGTAAAAGATGTAGTTTCTACAGGATATTTTACAGGAATATTTGATAAAAGTTCTTTAATATTTGGTGGATCAGATACGGTAGATATACATGAAGATAAACTTAGAAAGTTAAACATACATGTTAAATAGGAGGTAATAAGATGAATATATACAATACTAGAACGATGCTCGAAGCAATAGAGCAAAGTAAAAGACCATTTTCTTTTTTAAAGGATACATTCTTTCCCAATATTGAAACTTCTGTATCAGAACAAATAGATGTAGATTTCAAAAAAGGAAAAAGGGAAATGGCTCCATATGTTTCACCAAGGGTTGGAGGAAAAGTTTTAAAGAGACAAGGATTTGTAACTAAAACATACAAAGTTCCAAAAGTAGCTCCAGAAAGACTATTAACTGTAGATGATGTAACTAAAAGAGGACTAGGAGAAAATATATATAGTCCTAAAAGTCCTGATGAAAGAGCAGTAGAACTTTTAGCAAAAGATATAGATGAATTAGATGACTCTATTGTAAGGAGAGAAGAATGGTCTTGTAGAGAAGTAATGTTTAATGGAAAACTGATAATGAAAGGTGAAGGGATAGAGCAAGAAGTAGACTATAACTTTACTAATAATATAACACTTACTGGAACCGATAAGTGGAATGATCCAGCATCTGATCCTATACAAGATTTAAAAAGTGCTAGAAGACAAATAATACAAAAAACTGGAGTAGCTCCAAATATAGTTGTATTAAGTAGTGATGCATCAGATGCATTTTTAGCAAATGAAAAAGTACAAGAGTACTTTGATAAAAGAAATATTATGATAGGAACTATGGAGCCTTCAATAAAAGATGGAGCAGTAACATTTATAGGATATATAAATATGTTAGGAATGGAGCTCTATTCCTATGACGAGTGGTTCGAAGATGATGAAGGTAATGAACAACCTATAATTCCTTCAGGTAAAGTATTAGTTGCAACAAGAGGAGTTAATAGAATGGCTTATGGAGCAGTAACACAGATAGAACAAGGCCAACACGTGACATATGAAGCCACTAGAGTTCCAAAAGTTTGGGATGATGAAAATAACGATATAAAAAATATAAGAGTTAGTTCAAGACCTTTACCTATTCCAGCAGATGTAGACGGATGGGCTGTACTAAATGTATTATAGGAGTGATGTATAAGTGGATATAGTTATTATAAAAGGTACTATAAAGCATAGTGGCGAGTTTTATGGCGAGGGAGAAGTAATAACTGGTATGAAAAAAGAAGAAGCTGAAAGACTTGCAAAAGAAGGATTAATTTCAATACTAGAAGAAGAAAAGGAGAGTCCCAAAAGAAAAGCTAAGAAAGCAGATAGTGAGGAAGATGAGGAATAGAAGGGAATGGAGTTGTTATGAATTTCAAAGAACAGTTAAGTAAGGACATCAATGATGTCTTTTTTAATTTAAATGAATTTTCTGAAATACACACTATTGGACGTAGTCAAGTAGAAATTATAGTTGATAGTGACAAACTACAAGATAGATCTAAAAAAGAATATGATGGAATACATGTAGGAGATATCCTTTATTTTATAAAAGAAGAAGATTTAATTAAAACGCCTAAACCAGGAGATGTACAGTTATTTGATAATAGACCTTGTGTTGTCTTTGATATAAGAAAAGATAAAGGATTATATGAGATTATATTAAAATTAAATTCAAATTAACTAAGGTGAATATATGGGAAAATTATATATTGATACTAAAGAGTTAAAAAAAATAGCTTTTAGACTTAGAGATGTTCCAAAACAAATACCAGGAGCAACTGCTTCAGCTTTAAATAGAACATTAACTCATACAGCAACAAAAATGGATAGAGAAGTAAGAAATGAATATGCCATAAAATCTACAGATGTAAAAAAAACCATAAGAAAGTATAAAGCTAGTAAATCAAAATTATATGCTCGTATTGAATCAAAAGGGGGAACTATCTCCCTTTCTAAATTTCCTCATAGTCCTAAAAAATATAATAAAAGAGCTAAGAATGTAAAGGTAAAAGTAAAACAATCAGGACAGAAAGTTATAAATACACAACCAAAAGCATTTGTACAAAATATTAATGGTGCAACAAATATTTGGAGAAGAAAGAATCGAAATAGAAATTCAATTATAGTTTTAAGAACATTATCAGTACCACAAATGATTTCAAATAAAAAAACTATGAAGAAAATTAAAAAGGCAGCTCACGACAAATTAAAAGAAAGAGTTAATCATGAAATAGATTGGAGATTAGGAAAACTAACAGCCAAAGGTGGTAAGTAATGACTGAAAATAAAATATTAGAAAACATTAAAGAGTTTTTAGAAAAAGAAATTTGTAGTAAATTCAAGTTAGAATTACCAAACAATAATGGATTACTTGATGAAGACTACAAGTTGGTAAATCCAGCAGTGTATATAGGTTGGATACCTCCTAAGAATTATTTAGATAACTATGGATATGATGTACCAGCTTTAATAGTTATGTCTGATGGTGGAGAAGATTTAGGAGAAAGTTCTAATCTAAATATTAGAATTGGTATTGTAACATATGATCCAGGATTAAGTTCAGAGGAAACAATACCTAACTTTAAAGGATATAAAGACTTACTTAATATAATATCAAGAATCAGAATTGAACTATCTAACTTATCCAGTATCGAGAAAATTGGAGCAGTAGAAAGACCTATAAAATGGGGAATGTATGAGGAACAAACATATCCTTACTGGCATGGATGGATTACATTCCAAGTTTCAACAGCATCATTAAATTACTTAGATTTAGAACAAAAATATTTATAAAGGTGGTGGAAATATGAACTATAGACATGGTGCATATGGAGAGATAATTCCTAGTAGAGAAAAGATACTATATTCAAAGGGAGGAATTCCTGTATATATAGGAACTGCTCCTGTACAAAGAGTGCATAATAGTTCAGATATGGTTAATAAACCAATACTAATAAAAAATTATGATGAGGCAACTAACTTTTTAGGATGTATGACTTCAGACAATTTTGATGATTTCACTTTATCAGCTGTTGCTTATGCACATTTTAAGAACAAGGTAAAGCCTATAGGACCTATTGTAGTTATAAATGTATTAGATCCTAGCAAACATAGAAAGAAAACAAGTGAAAAGGCTTCAATTACACTTATAAATGGCAAGGGATATATAGAAGAATATGCAGTAATAGAAACTGTAAAGATAGAAGGAAAAGAGAGAAATGTTGACTATAAACTAAAATATACAATAGATGGTAAGATTGAAATTATAAGCATAGAGGATAAACTAGAATCACCTTTTGAAGTTAGCTATACAAAAGTGGATGCAACATTAGTTACTGATGATGATATTATCGGAGCATATAACTTTGAAACAGAGACTAGAACAGGAATATCATGTGTACAGACCATATATGATGAATTGAATATAGTACCAGCTATACTTAGTGCTCCAGGTTGGAATCATAAACCTAAAGTAGCTAGGAGTCTTGAATCGGCTTGTCATAAAATAGGGGGACATTGGGACGCCATTTGTGTTACTGATATAGAACCAAGCTTAAAAACTCTAGATGATGCTATAAAGTGGAAGCAAGATCAACAATATAATTCAATTAGAAACAAGCCTTGTTTTCCAAAAGTAAAAATAGAAGATAGAGAGATATGGCTATCTATACTAGCAATAGTAAGAATGCAACAAACAGACTATACAAATGATGGAATACCTTATGAGACTCCTTCAAATAAGCAAATAGATGCTTCAGGATTAATTTTAGGAAAAAGAGAAATTAAAATTAATGCTGAACAAGGTAATAAACTAAATGAAGTAGGGATAACAACAGCTATCTTCTGGGGTGGTAAATGGGTATTGTGGGGTCCTCATATGGGAAATTATGAATATGGAGTTACAAGTAAACCAGAAGAAGTATTTGATGTAAACATAAGAACCAATATATATTTAACTAATGATTTTCAGCTTAGAAATGCAGAGTTGGTAGATACTCCTATAGCTAGAAATGATATTGATGATATATTAAACACAGAACAGTTAAGACTTAACTCACTAAAATCAGAAGGAAAGATTCTATATGGAAATATAGAATTCATACCTGATAATAACCCAACAAATGACCTTATAAATGGCAACTTTGTATTTGATACACAAGTTACAAATACACCACCTGGAAAGTCTTTAACTAATAGAGTTCAGTATACAACTGAGGGATTTGAAACTTTTGCAGGAGGTGAAGAGTAATGCCTAAATTAGGAAATAAAGTAGTTAACTATTCTATTTATGCTAGAGAAAATAATACACCTGTTAAAATTGACGATACCACATCAGTACAGTTACCTAGTATTGAAATGCTAACAGATACTATTAAGGGTGCTGGGATAATGGGGGAAATTGACTATCCAACATTTTTTCAACCAGGATCAATGTCTTTAGAAATAAACATAAGAGTATCTGGAGAAAAACTAGGACTGTTAGCTTCAGCTCAAAGTATTGAAGTAAGATGGATAACAGATGTATTTGACACAAATGATATAAAAGTAGGAGTTGATTCTCATAAAGCATTTATGAAATGTACTCCTAAAAAACTAGAAGAGGGTAAACTAGAACCAGGTTCACCACAGGATGGATCGTTCGAGTATGAAGTATTTACCTATAAGAGAATAACAAATGGTAAAGAAATTCTTAACATAGACAAATTCAATAACATATTTGCTATAAACGGAAAGAATGTTATGCAAGATGTTCAAGCATTTCTATAAGATAGAGATGCTTGTTTTTTATTTTAAACTTTAAGGAGGATATAAAATGCAAGAATTAAAACTTTCAAAAGCAATTAATATAAATGGAGAAAAAACAAATTCAATACAATATGATTTAGATAATTTGACAGGAGAATCAATAGAAAATGCAGTAAAGGAGATGGCTAAAATAGGATACGTTTCTACAGTTCAAGAAGTAGATTCTATACTACATGCACATATATTCGCAGAAGCTTCAGGATTAGACTATCAAGATATGAAAAGATTAGGAGCTAAAGATTATATTAAAGCGACAGGTATTATAAGAAATTTTTTCTTAGAAGATGTGGAGGATTCCCATCAAGACAATATATAAGAACAATAGTAGCACAGATAACTTTGGAAACTTCAAATAGCAGAAAAGATTGCTTACAGATGCCTTTAGCAGACTTAATAGAATATTATGAGGACTTAGCAAATGAAGTTGAAAGAAAGAATAAAGAGTATGAAAAGTCCATAAAGGGCGTGAATTATTAATGTCTAGAGAATTTAAAACTAACGTTATTATTGGTGGAAAACTAAGTCCAAGTTTAAAAAGTGCTTTTGATGTATCTGCAAAGTATGCTAATAAGACTTCAAGTGTAATAAGTAGTGCTAATAATAGAGCTGCTTTGGCTACACAAAAGTTAAGTGAAAGAATGTCTAATATAAGTGGTGTTATAAAAAAAGTTGCTGTTACAGGAGCTGCACTAGGAGGAGCAATAGGAGCTAAAACAATGCTTGAACAGGCATCAAGCCTAGAGCAATATAAAAATACATTAAATGTTGTGATGAAAGATCAAAAGAAGGCAGGAGAAATTTTTAAATGGGCAGTAGACTTTGCAAATAAAACACCATATGAAACAGATGAGATAGTTCAAGCGACTGTAAAGCTACAGTCATATGGATTAGAAGCCAAAAAGGTTATGGGAATAACAGGTGATATGGCAGCAGCTATGGGAAAGGATATAGATCAGGCCGTAGAAGCTATTGCAGATGCTCAGACTGGAGAACTTGAAAGACTTAAAGAATTTGGTATTACCAAAGAAATGATAGTTAAACAGGCTGGAGAAAAGCTGAAAGGAATTGAGGTAGTAAACAATAAGGGACAAATAACAAACCAAAGAGCCTTTAATTTAGCCTTATTTAGTCTTATGAAAGATAGATATGAAGGAAGTATGGAAATACAGTCTAAAACGTTTAAAGGTTTAACATCTACTATATCAGGTATAATGAAAAATGGTTTAGCTCAAATTGCTGGAATATCTGAAACAGGTGAAATAATAGATAATAGTGCTTTTGATATAGCAAAAAAGAAAGTTGAAAAGCTATCGGAAACTATTTCTAAGATGCAAGAAAATGGAACTTTTGAAAAGATACAAAAGAAAGTAGCTGAATTCGTATCAAAAGGAATGGATAAGCTAGATGAAATAATACCTAAGATAATAGAATTTGGAAAGTTTGTTATAGACAATGGACCACAAATAGTAAGTGCAATAAAATTAATTGGTGGTGCATTTTTAGCTTTTAAAACTGTAAATACCATAAATAAAGGAGTAACTGGATTAATTGATTTTGGAAAAAATGCCAAGGATACGTATGACACAGTAAAAGTCTTATCAATGTATGGAAAAGATCACATATTAAAGTTCGGTCAGTCTATACCTAAAATTATGAGTCCTGTTGGTTCAGGTCTTACAAAAGTAATGAGTACAGCAGGTACAGGAGTAACTAAAGCTGTTAGTTTTGTAGGTTCAGGTATAGGAAAAATAGCTAGTTTAGCAGGAACAGGTATTTCTAAAGCTACTAGTTTTGTTGTTACAGGAGCTCCTAAGCTAATGAGTGCAGTAGGTACAGGAATATCTAGTGCATTAAGCTTTGTAGGGACTGGAATTATGAGTGTAGTAAGCACAATTGGAAGTGGAATAGCTAGTGCAATAACTTTCTTAATGTCTCCAATGGGATTAATAATAATAGCTATTGTAGCTATAGTAGCAGCATTATACTATCTATGGACCAACTGGGATGCTATATCAAAAACATTAGTTAGCGTGTGGCAAAACTATGTATTACCTTTCTTTCAAGGAATAGGTGGATTTTTTACTAGTATATTTAATGGCGTGCTAGGTGTATTTAAAGGAGTTATAAACTGGATTATAGGGGGAATAAATACTGTTATAAATGCCGTAAACGGAATTAACTTTACAGTACCTGATTGGGTTCCTGGCGTAGGTGGCCAAAAATTTGGAATCAATATCCCAAATGTCCCTACGTTTGCTAAAGGTGGTATAGCTAATCAAGCATCTATATTCGGTGAAGCTGGACCAGAAATGGCAATTCCTTTAAAGAAAAATAATCCTAGAAGTGTAGCACTTCTTGAACAAACAGCTAGAATTTTAGGAGTATATCCTAAGGAAACTAGTCAATCTATAACGGATAGTAAATTGCAAAAAGTACCTTTGTTACAACAACAAGCCATTAATGGTTTAGATTTAAAGCAAGAAGCACCTAGATTAACAGCAAAGCAACCTAGAATTATCTCTAAACAAGAGATACAACAATCAAGAGAAAAAGATAATAGTAACCAAAGATATAGAGAGATAAACATTAATTATAATCCACAAATTCCTAGTGGAACTACTCAAGAGGTTAAAGACTACATTAAATCAAACTATGAAGAATTCAAAGATTACTTTGAAAAGCTTATTAATGATAAAGATAGATTTAGTTTCGGAGAGGGGTAAATACTTTGAATAACTATGATGATTACTATGACTATGAAACAATTAACGGAGATACCTGGGATACTATATCGCTAGATTTTTACGATGATGAAGGATATTCCACTGAAATAATGAATGAAAATCCTAAATATATAAAAGTTATTATATTTGATACAGGAGTAAAATTAAAAATTCCTGTAATAGAAGAAGAATCTAAGAGTACATTGCCCCCTTGGAAAAGGAATGATGAATAATGCAGTTGATATATAAAGATACAGATATAACAAATGAAGTAGATATTATAATAGCAAACTTAGTAGACAATGCTGGAGGAAAAGCAGATAGTGTAGAAATACTACTAGGTGATTCTAAAAAGTATTGGAGACAATGGAATCCACAGAAAAATGATGAAATAATAATAAGAAAAGATGGATTTGATTCAGGGGTTATGTTTATAGATGAATTATATATAGAAAATAGTAAATTTAGAATAAATGCATTATCAACCCCTTTAGATGCTAAGACTAAAAAAACTAGATCATGGGAAAATATTAGATTTAAAAAATTAGCTTATGATATAGCAAGAGATATAGGTTTTACTTTAGAAACATATGGAGTAGAAGACTGGCTTTATGATCGTGTGGATCAAGTTGAAAAGGTAAATTTAGAGTTTTTAAATGAAAGATGTATTTTAGAAGGATATTGCTTAAAGGTAACAGATGAAAAACTAGTTATATATGATGAAAGAAAGCTGGAGAATATGTCTCCAGCTTTAACTATAACTGAAAATATCTTAATAGGACCTTATAACTTTAAAACAGTAAATAATAAAACTTACTCGTCATGTTTAATTAGGCACTTAAAAGAACATGAAGTAATTGAATATAGATATGATGATTTAAACATATATGGACCTACTTTGAAACCTAACATTAGAGTATCAAATTTAGGTGAAGCTGAAAGATATTCCAAAAATTTATTAAGAAATGCAAATAAAAAAGAATTTCAAGGTAGGTTCTATATAAAGCTTGATACATCAGTATCAGCAGGTAGTATAGTTGAGATAAAAGACATGGGTAGTTTCAATGGCAACTACATTATAGATAGTATTACTTACTATTTAACACAGGGAAAATCACTACTTAATGTTAGAAAGATTTTGGAGGAATATTAATGACAAGGCAAGGGCGTGTATCCACTATAGATAATATAAATAGAATAGCCAGAGTAGAGTTTCCTGAACTTGATAGAGAAGTAACCTATGAAATAAAAATAGCTGAACATGTTGGAGAATTGCATGTTGGTAATATTGTTTTAGTTACGTTTTGGTCAGGTAATATAACAGATGGTGCTATTATAGCAGAATTGAGGTGATTAATTGATAGCTTCATTTGCAACAAAAGTTTTTTCTGTAAGTCAAAAAAGAATATACACTTTAGATGAAATAAGCAGAACAGGAGCTTTAAATATAGAAGAGCAGGAAGTAGACGGACAGAAACCATCTACTTATATAAAGGGACCTGGATTAGACGAATTTAGTTTTACAATACCATTTGTAAGACAATCAGGGCTTAGTATAGGAAAAGAAATCGAGGACTGGATGAATATTAGAAATATGGCCAGACCACATATGTTTATATTAGGCAATAGTCCCATTTCTAACAACAAGTACTTACTTGTAAATGTTAGTGTGTCAGATGTTGTTTTAGATAGTAAGGGAAATTATGTTAGAGCTAAGGTAGAATTACAATTTAAAGAGTTTGTACGATATGGAGCTAAGAAGGAAGAGACAACAGGAACTGGAGTTGATAGTAAGAAAGAGAAAAAAAGAGAGAATAAAAATGCTAAAAAAGCTAAAACAGATTCAAAGACTAAGAAAAGTAAAAAGACTAGCAATAAAAAAGGAAAATCTAAAAAATCAGATAGTAAATCTAAAAAAACTAGTAGTAAATCTAGTGGTAAAAACAGTTCTAAACTAGATGAACTAGAAAAAGAAATATTTGGGTGATTATAATGTATACTCTTTATAGCAATCAAAGTATAAACTGGAAAGCTAAAGGAACAGAAAGAATATTACAAAATGTATCAAACTTACTAAACACGTTTATGTATGAAGTTGCGTATGACAGGATAATGGGAAGAAATACTGATTATATAGATAAACCTATGTCGGAGCAAATACCTTTAGTTATTTCTGAAACTTATGAGCTTATAGAAGAATATGAACCTAGGGTTACAGTACAACGCGTTAGTGTATTAACTGATAATGAGGACCCTATAATAAAGGTGGTGGTAGACATTGACTGATATAAACTTTATTGAAATTAATGCAAAAGAAATATTAACCCAGATGATAGCTGATGTTGAGGAGGAACTAGGGGAAACTCTTTATCCTAGTGATGAAAGAAGAATCTTTTTATATCAGTTGGCACAATTTATAATAGGACTAAGAAATGATATAAATGATAGTGCTAGACAAAATCTTTTAAGGTATGCAAGAGGAGATATTCAGGATGCACTAGGAGAATTAACAAATACAAAAAGACTACAGTCACAGAAGGCTTTTGCTAGTTATAAATTTGTACTTTCAGCACCTCAAAATAATATTATTACAATTAAAAAAGGAACTAGGGTTACTCCAGATGGTACGTTATATTTTGAAGTAAAAGAAGATATATACGTACAACCAGGAATTGAAACGGTTGATACTATAGTAGAAGCAACAGAACCAGGAAAAAAACATAATGGATTTACTCCTGGGCAAATAAAAAATATAGTAGATCCTATACCATATATTAAAGAAGGGTATAACATGAGCATTACAACTGGTGGAGCAGATATTGAAGATGATGAAAGTTATCGTGAACGAATAAGGCTTGCTGCTGAATCATTTAGTACAGCTGGACCAGGTGGAGCGTATGAATATTTTGCACGTTCTGCTGATAGTACTATATCTGATATTTCAGTTGTTTCTCCTAGACCAGGGGTAGTTAGAATAATAGCCTTACAAAAAGATGGGGAGATACCAGGTGAAGAAGTTTTACAAAAGATAGATAATGCAGTAAATGCAAGAAATAAAAGGCCATTAACAGATTTTGTAGAAGTAGTTGGAGCTACTGAAGCAAAATATGATATTCAGGTTAAATATTATCTTGATAAGGACCATATAGCTGATGAAACAAAATATAGAAAAGCCATAGAAGGTCAAGAACTTAATTACCAAGATGGAGCTATAAGAGATTATATAAATTGGCAACAAGAACGATTAGGAAGAGAGCTAAATCCAGATGTATTAAGATATAAAATACAGGATGCAGCAACATATATGAAACAAGATAAGACACTTACAGCAGTAACAAGGGTTATAATAACATCACCAGTATATACAACTTTAACTGAAGAACAAGTGGCAAAACCTTTAGTTATAAATGTAACATATGGAGGGGTAGAATAATGAACTTAAATGATGTAGACCTTTTATCCCTTCAAACTTCATATATGCAAAAAGATCCGTTTACAATAGCATTATGTAGAGCTTTAAATCCACACTTTAAAAAACTAGCTGAAGAAACTAAGCTAGTTTTTATTTATGCACGAATAGATGAATTAGATGAGCCTATAATAGATGAACTAGCTTGGCAGATGCATGTTGATTTTTATGATAATACATTATCTTTAGATAAAAAAAGAGCACTTGTAAAAAATTCTTTAAAATGGCATATGTATAAAGGGACTCCAGCAGCAGTAGAAGAATTAGTATCTGTAGTATTTAATGAATCTTGGGTGGAAGAATGGTTTCAATACAATGGAGATTCATATATGTTTAAGATATTTACAACTGATGTCATAGAAAGTGGACTTACATTTAAGAAAATTATAGAAGCAGTAGATTCCGTAAAGAATAAAAGATCTTGGCTTGAAAGTATAGTTGTTAAAAGAGAAAACAAAATGAATCTGAATATAGGTATTATGATGAGAAAAAGAAAAAAGATTGTTTTGAAACCAGACGTTATTGATGATATAAGTATTTCAACTAATTTAAATATAGGTATAGCTAATAGACAATTAAATAAGATTTCCGTGTCGGAGGTGAGATGATGGCCAAGTTTAATAGATTAGTTTTAACTAAAGAAGGAATAGATTTACAATCTAAAGTTCAAATAGGATTACCACTTAAATTTACAAAAGTAGGTATAGGTGATGGCCTTTTAACAGATGGGAAACGGCTTGATGATTTAAAAGAATTAATAAACCGTAAAAAAATTTATGATATAAACAAATTAAAGGTTATAGGTGATGGAACTTCAAAAGTAACGACCATTATATCAAATAAGGATATAGAAGAAGGTTTTTATGTAAGAGAGATAGGACTATTTGCAGAAGATCCTGACAAAGGAGAAATACTTTATTGTGTAGCAAATGCTGGAGAGTATGCTGACTTTCTTCCAAGTCATGAAATAAGTCCTGTAGAATTCATAATTGAGTTAATAACTATAGTTGGAAATGCTGAAAATGTAACAGCAGTAATTAATGATAGCTTAGTATTTGTTACAAGGGAAGAACTGAACGACCTAGCTGGAGCAGGACGAACAACTGAAACAGTAAAGAAAAATGCTGATGATATATTAATGCTAGCAATAGAACTTGCAATACTTAAAAATGCTACACTGAATAACTTCACTCATAATATATTTGTAGTTAATTTTGAGGAAATAAAAGAGGATGAACTATTAGATGGATATTATGATGAAGTAAATAAAAGGTTGGTGATTTAGTGGCTAAGTATTATTATGATAAGTATGATGTAGTTAAGATTACAGAAAAAATATATGTTAATTATAAGGAGATAAAGGATTCTGAGTCAGAGTTTTCTAGGTATAGTGCAGCTAGTATATCAACTGATTGGCGATTTACTGAAAAAGAAGGATTTGTAATGCTAGATAAAAAAAGCATATGGATAGCGGCAGAAGAGAACGGTGTAGGACATTTATACTACGAACCTACAAAACAAGGGTCTATTTATTATAATATTTCTAGAAGTGGATCGGTTATACAACTTAAAAGGTTAAGCTATAATAACAGGAATTATAATGGATATGAATTTTCTGAAAAAACAATAGCTACCTGCGAGGAAAGTACCAGGGAAATTCCACAAAAAAACAGATTAATACAATCTAACGTAGTAGCCGAAGATGGAGCATATCCAGCTAATGGGGTTCATACGGATGGTTACTGGTATGTAAAAAAGGGATTAGCTAATAACTTACCAACTATCTCTGGTAAAGACAGTAATTTAGGAGATAAAAATTTAGGATTTTCCATCTCATATAATATAAATGATATTGACAATGATGAAGTTAAAATTATAGAAAGATTAAATAATACTACCTTAAAAATAATAAATAACGCTCCTAAAAATCAAACTTTAACTATAGATATAACTACAGAACAGTTATTTAGTTTACCTTTGAATTCTACAAACACTATAGAAATAGAAGTAAACGATGGTAAAGGTGGAGTTGCATATAGAAGGTATACATTTAAAAGAGTGAATTCACCTCCTAAAATAAATGGTACAGATAGAGATCTAGGAGAAAAACTAGAATCTTTTAGTATAATTTTTAATATTACTGACGTAGAAAAAAATAAAGTTACAGCTAAAGTATTTTTAGATGGTAAGTTAAAACAACAAATAATAGCAAATGATGGAGAGTCATACACATATAAAATTAATAAAATAGACTGGCTTAAACTAGATACAGCTAAACATACTATAAGAATAGAAGCTACAGATGAACAGGGGGCAACATCTGTAAGAAATTACACTTTTACTAGAGTCATAAATAAAATAGAACATAAAACAATAATACCAACAGACGCTAAAGTGAGTAAAATTATAATAACTCCTAAATGGAGTATAGCTCAAGGAGCAATACCTAAAGTTTATGCTTGTAATAATATGTTTGATAATAATCCTGCTTGGGAGGATATAACTAATCAAGTTCTTATAAGTAGACATCATAATTTTACCAACACAGTAAAAACAGCTGAAAAATGGGGGATAGGTATAAGAATGATAGTTGAAAAAGGGACATCAACTGAGAGAAGTATAATTTATGGATATGGAGGTGCTTTCGAGTAATGAGCGTAACTATTTATAATGAAAAATCAATAGGACAGATTAAGGAAGAAGAAGAAGAAAAAAAAATAGACTTACAAGCAGATATATATGAAATAGTTGCGAATTTATATGAGGAATTAGAAAATGTAAAAGTTAGAGTTAAAGCCTTAGAAGGAGGTGCCAAATAAAATGAAAGTTAAAGAATATATGATACCTGTTTATGCTTTACTTATTAGAGCAGAAAGAAGAACTATTGAAGATGTACCAGAAGTTTATCAAGTACCTGTTGCTGAACATATGGCAGAACAAATTGAAGAAAACTAATAAAATAATATTTAAAAGATAGAATGGGACCATTGAAGGTCTTTTTTTATTTCAAAAAATAGTGAGGTGTAATATGGAACAAGAAATTATAAAAATAGCCTTAAGCCAAGGTATATGGGCAGTATTATTCGTATTTATGTTATTTTATGTACTAAGAGAAAATAGCAATAGAGAAAATAATTATCAAGAGATAATAAAGGAACTATCAGAGAAGTTCAACATAGTTGAAGATGTAAAAGAAGATGTTAGAGAAATAAAGAAAAAGATTTTTCATTAGAAAAGTAAACTTATATAAGGAGGATAATTTATGAAACTAGTAGTTATAGATCCGGGACATGGAGGAAAAGACCCGGGGGCAGTAGGAAACGGGTTACAGGAAAAAGATGTGGCTTTATCTATAGCTTTAAAAACAGATTGGTATTTAAATAACTATTATAAGGTAAATACATTAGTTACGAGATATACGGATAAAGACTTGAGTTTACAAGATAGAAGTAAAATATCAAATAATAAAAATGCAGATTTATTTTTTTCTGTACATTGTAACGCTTTTGACGGAAATGCTTATGGTTACGAGGATTATACTTATCTCACGGTTGGTCAAGCGACTAAAAGTATAAGAGAGACATTTCATAATAAAGTTACAGAGGTTCTAAATAAATATAATATAAGAAATAGAGGTATGAAAACAAAGAACTTGGCAGTTCTAAGAGAAACAAAAGCAAGTGCCATACTAGCAGAAACGTTATTTATAGATAATGTGAGTGATTCTAATTTATTAAAGAACCCATCTTTTATAGAAGATGTCGCAAGAGCTTATGCGGATGGGGTAGCATCAGCTTTAAATTTAGAGAAGAAAAAATAGTAATATGCTATTGTTTAAAAGAAAACTATTTTAATAATTTTTAGATTTAAGAAGGATAGATATAAGTCTATCCTTTTATTTTTTACTATTTCAACGAACATACGTTCGTTAAAAGGAGATGACATAAATGAAAAGTCCTATTACTTGGTTAGGAGGAAAATCAAGAATGGTAAAAAAATTAATAGAATTGATTCCAGAGCATATTTGTTATACGGAAGTATTCGGAGGAGCAGGTTGGCTTTTATTTGGAAAGAAACCATCCAAAGTTGAGATATTAAACGATCTTGATAGTAATTTAATGAACTTATGGAATTCAATTAAGTATAAGCCAGAAAAGCTTATAAAAAGCTTTGATTATACTTTAATAAGTAGAGAAACTTTTGAAGAATATAAAAAGAAATATAAACAAAATAATTATAACGATGATATAGAAAAAGCACATATATTTTACTATTTAGTAAAGGCTGGATTTGGAGGAGAGATGGTCACTCAAAGCTTTGGAACGCGTAAAACTAGACCTAATAGTTTAAGATTGGATAAGGTGGATGAAGTTTTTATGGGAGCTCATAAAAGATTACAAAAAGTAACTATAGAAAATAAAAGTTTTGAAGAAATATTTAAAATATACGATAAAAATACTACATTTTTCTTTTTAGATCCACCTTATAGAAACACTTCTGGTTATCCTGTAGGGAAATTTACTGATGATAAATATAAATTACTTTCTGAATGTTGTAAAAAATGCAAGGGTAAATTTTTACTAACCATAAATGATGATGAGTATATAAGAGAATTATTTAAAGGATTTAATTTTATAGAACATAAGGTACTATATACTATAAATAATAATACTTCTAAACCTAAAAAATTTGATGAATTAATTATAACTAATTATAATAATGAATTATAAAGCTAAATATAGTTATTAGCTAGGCTAGAGTTAACTCTCTAGTCTTTTTTTATTTTTGATAAGGAGATAGCTATATAGAATGTGATATAATATAAAAAATGTAAATTTTAGGAGGTATAATATGAAAAAATTAATAATAGTTATGTTTTCAGTAATCTTAATAATAGGAGTATCTGGATGTAGTAAAAACACAAATACTACTAAGGATATTAAAGAAGAAAAACAAGAGGTAAATCAAGTACAAGAAGATAAAGGCAATCTACTAGATCAACTAAAAGATGAGTTTAAGAAAGCTGGATTTGAAATAGGAAGTAATGAAGTAGTAGCATTCGATATGGTTAATGCGAAAAATGGTTACAAATTTAAAGTTGATGGAGAACTTATAGAAATATATGAGTATGATCTAAATAATCTGTCAGATGAAGCCAAAAAATCAGTAGAGCAGGCTAAAAAAGGTACTGTAAATATGTCAGGATTTAACCTACCTTGCGTTTGGAATGAAAAAGGTATAGCAATGTTTAGAGTAGAAGAACATAGTCAGAAAGATAAAATAGTTGAAATATTTAATAATTTTTAATCATAATTATAATATAAAAAATTACATATAAACTTTTAAGGATATTGCTATTAAAAGAAATTATCATTTTTTTATTTTTTGAAAACTTAAGAAAAACGACCTTTTATTTTGAGTTTTAAAGGCCTTATTTTTAACTCTTAATATGTTAGGTATATTAAACAAAAAAGATGCTATAATGAGACTTATAAAGATAAGTGAAAAATAAAAAGAATTATTAGAAATTTATATAAATATATTATAAATAAAATTAAGGACCTACTGGTCCTTTTCTTGTTGTTTCTCTTCTTTTTTCTTTTCTGATCTTTCTTTTTTTATTATTCTTACGATTATATTATAGAGAATATCATATAGATCCATATTACAATATATTAAAGGTATTGATAAAATATTAATGATTAAAACTATTTATGTATATAAATATTAGAAACTAGTTACCACTACCTGGGGTGTAGGCATAGCCCATCTTTGAGAAAGATATCTTATACCGGCAGATAATTCACCATCTGCTCCACCAAACTGTTCTAATATTAGTTGAGCTAACTTTGGATTACAGGTATCAACTCTAACTGGATATTCTAATTTTTTCTCATAAATCCACATACATAAACCTCCTTACTATAAAATAAGATTAAATTTACCATAAATTTAATAATAACTACTAAAAATTAATTTCCCATGGCCAAGGATCATCTATATATTGCCAAGGATATCTACTCATGCCTTTGAATGTTAAAGGACCGTATTTAGATTCATATATACACGTTAGATCTTTAGATTTTTTTGAAAAAGTATTATGAAGTCTCAAAGCTTCTTCATCATGGGGATGAGTATTTAGATATAAAGCGGTCTCTACTAGAACAAAGTCTAACTCCATGAGTTGTTTTAACATTGCTTTTCTTTCACGATTCATAATATACACCTCCTAAGATATTTTTGACTTTACTATCGCCTACATCCTTTTTTTCGCTTATAAGGCATGTATAATTCAGGAAATAGAGTTCCTTTTTTAAGAGCTTCTTCAGGACAAAAGATTTTGTCTAGAGATTGATAAGGAACATATGCATGAGCTAGTTTATATTTACAAGCTACAGGCTTTAAACATTTAGGTTCTTTAGGTATTGGACAATCAGACCTATCTCTATACATAAAATAACCTCCTTAAAATTAATTAATTTGATACCACAATATTTATATTACGCATTTAAACATTAAAGGTGATAAGATATACTAATAAATAGAAAATATATTTAAATGAAAAATTATTTAGTCTAATAAGAAAATTTTAATTATTAAAAAATACTTGATTTAAGATATATGTATTGGGTATATAATCAAAAGAGGCTAAAAGAGGATAACTTTTAGTGTAATAGTTGATTTTTTTATATATAAATATATAATTAAATATGTAAAGAATAAGAAAATGTAAAAAATAATGGTTAGGGGGACTTAAAATGAACGATATGACAGCACAAAATTTAAGATCAGCTTTTGGAGGAGAGAGCCAAGCTCATATGAGATATAAAGCTTGGGGAGATAAAGCTAAAAAAGAAGGATTTGAAACAGTTTCAACTTTATTTAATGCAATTTCATATGCAGAAGAAATTCATGCTAAAAGTCATTTTAGCGCATTAAGAGATGTTAAAGGTGACTTCTTAGTAGCTTCAGGAGCAGGATTTGGTGTAGGAAGCACATCAGAAAATTTACTAGCAGCTGCAGAAGGAGAAAGATATGAAGTTGATCAAATGTATCCTGCATTCATAGCAGTAGCAGAATTACAAGGAGAAAAACAAGCTTTAGCATCAATGAAACATGCAATAGAAGCAGAAAAAACACATGAGAAATTGTACTTAGAAGCTAAGGAACATGTTGATAATGGAAAAGATGCTGATTTTACAAATATTCATGTTTGTGAAATTTGTGGATATACATCATATGGCGACATGGTAGAAAAATGTCCAATCTGTGGAGTTAAAAACGATAAATTTAGAGTTTTTTAATTAAACATATCTAAATATAAATTATATTTCAACTAATAAATAATCCTCTCTAGAATAATAATTCAGAGAGGATTATTTATTAGTTGAATTTTTTATGTACATATAACTTATTTTTACTATAAAGATAGTAAAAGAGATTATTTAAATAATGATATTTCAAATCGTAAATGGATATATATGTAAAACTTAGGAAATAGTTGATAATGTGAATGATATAGTGATAAGTATAGAAAGCAGAAGTTAGTTAACGAATTTTTTACATTTATTTTGAATTAAAATGTTGAAATTATAATCATGTATAACTATAATCTATATATAGACTGTTATTATTACTTTAACAATTTTGGTGTGTTATAAAGAACAATATTAACTTAAATTTCATCTTAAGAGATTTCTTTAAAAAAGCTTGTTATAACTAAAGATAAAGAACTAAATAAATTTTATTTTAATGTAACAACGATTATCTTATAAAAACATATTTTCTGTAAGCAATTTAGTTAATATTTTAACTAAAACTTAAAATGATGTTGTTTTTTCATTGCGGTTCGTATAAATTCGAGGATAAAAAGTATTAAGGTAAATATAGTTTAGAGGATGGATGAAGTGATTCTTGTGATCTTAAAGAAAACGTTTTCCAACGGGAAGGAGGGAAATCATGAAAAAAGTTAGAATTACATTGAATAGAGATGAGGGGTTACATGCTAGAGCGGCTAGTTTGTTTGTAAAGAAAGCATCAAGATATTTATCCGATATAAAAATAGTAAAGGAAAATAACGAGTATGAAGCAAAAAGTATATTAGGAATTATGAGCTTAGGTGCTATTCAAGGTGATCAAATAACTCTTGTAGCTAGTGGTGAAGATGAAGAAGATGCTATATATGAACTTTCAAGTTTTTTACAAAAAAATGTATAATAGAAGACAATTCAAGTAAAATTAGATGAATACTTTTTTTATAAAGTAGAAGAATATATACATAGGATAAAAAAGATTGAAAGGATAATGTATATGGAAGATTTATCTGCTATGAAAAATATGTTGAGGGATTTAAGTGAAATAGATAAAAATAACGAAAATAACTTTGACCACATAAATAGCATAGTATTGCTTTTAAACTCTAGTGAAAATGGTAGGGTAAAAGACAAAGGATTATCTGAAAAACTTTCTATGTTAAAAGAAAAAATACAAGAAACTTCAAAAATATCAAATGAAATTTCTTGTATTTTAAGTGATAATATGAAAAATTAGTATAAAAAGACTGTACTAGTAAATGGTACAGTTTTTTTGTTTTATATATTAGTATTATTAATTGGATAAATTCAAATAATATAAGTAAAACTATGAAAGGACTGAAGGTATTGATTTTAAGACTATTTATAATAGCTATTGTGCCTGCTATTTCTATAGCTTTAGCAACATATTTAAGTGATAAATATGAGAAAGAACCTATATCAGTTCTTTTTAATACTTTTATTTTTGGAGCACTTTCAGTTATACCAACTTTATTTGTAGAAAGATCACTTTCATTGCTCAATATATTTCCAGGATTATTGGGAGTATTATATGTATCATTTATTGTAGCAGGACTAACTGAAGAATACTTTAAAAGGCTTGTAATAATGAAATATATCTATAAAAATAGAAACTTTAATGAAAGATTAGATGGAATAATATATTGTGTTTTTTCAGCTCTTGGATTTGCAACTATAGAAAATATTGTATACGTAGTATTTAGATTTAGTTACAATCCTTATGTAGGGCTATATAGAGGAATATTATCTGTTCCAGCACATACAATATTTGCAGTTACTATGGGTTACTATATTTCTTTATCAAAATTTTGTAATGATGATAGATTAAAGGAAAAATATTTAAGAAAGTCACTTTATATGCCAGCTATTCTTCATGGAATATTTGACTTTATTCTTATGTCAAAAATACCTATATATGGACTCTTATTTATTCCTTATTTAATATATTTATGGAAAACAAATCAGAATAAATTGGATAAATACATGAAAGAATCACAAATTTTACATGAAGATACAATAATACCAGAATCTATTAATGATTATATTGACGATAAAGATACTAAGATATAAATAAGTTAAACCAGAGATATATTAAGTACTTTCTCTGGTTTAATTTTAATTAAAAGGATCAAAACTAATTAATATAAAACTGAATAGATATTTTAAATATCTTGTATTTATTATATAATCAAATTATAAGCAATAAACATATATAAGAATATGAGTAAAATGTAAATTTTACATAGGGGTGTATAATTTGGACTTTTTAAAAGAACTTTTTATAAACATAAGATTAAGAGATATTATAGATATTATTATAGTTGCTTTAGTCTTTTATAAGTTATTTATGCTTATAAGAGAAACTAGAGCAGAACAGCTACTAAAAGGCATTTTAGTGTTATTAGTAGCTACTAAAATAAGTGATATATTACAATTATATACTGTTTATTGGATACTTGAAAAAACAATGACTGTAGGAGTTATAGCTCTTCTAATAGTATTTCAACCTGAATTAAGAAGAGCATTAGAATATATAGGTAGAACTAGATTCTTTACTAAGTCTATTGCAGAAATTAAAGATGAGGATATAAATTCTATATCAGATGAAATTGTAGAAGCTACTGCTTCATTAGCAAGACAAAAAATAGGAGCATTAATGATAATAGAAAAAGATACAGGATTGAGTGAAGTAGCAGAAACAGGGACGAGAATAAATGGTAAAGTGTCAAGTGGACTACTCATAAACATATTTATACCAAATACTCCACTACATGATGGCGCTGTACTTATAAAAGAAGATAATATAAAAGCAGCAGGATGTTTTCTACCACTTACTGAAAATATGTATCTAAGTAAAGAATTAGGAACAAGACATAGAGCCGCTTTAGGAATAACTGAGAGATCTGACTGTATAGCAATAATTGTATCAGAAGAAACAGGAGTTATATCTGTAGCGGAAAATGGAAATCTAACTAGGTATATAGACATGAATACACTTAAGGATATATTAGTTAACATATATAAACCTAATTCCCAGAAACAAGGATTATTGTTTAAATGGAGGAATAAAAATGAGCAAAGCTAAAGATAGTAATTTAACTATAAAAGTGCTATCAATATTTATTGCCATTGTACTTTGGTCTTATGTTATTAGTGAAGTAAATCCTAGAGTTACTAAAGAGTTAAATAATATAAAAGTTGATATAATAAACGAACACACATTAAAAAATTCAGGGCTAGTTCTAATAGAGCCTAGAGATGTGAGGGTTAGTGTTAAAGTTAAAGGAAGAAGAAATGATATAAATAACTTAGATCCTAACGATATAATAGCAAAAGCAGACTTACTAGGATATTCAGAAGGAGTAAGCAAAGTTTATATAGATGTTAAAGTTCCTTTGAAATTAGATATAGAGGACGTAAGACCTAGACAAGTTTCATTTAAAATTGATAGTATAGTATCTAAAGAAAAAAGAGTGAGCATTAAAACCACAGGAACTTCATCAGAAGGATATAGTATAGAAGATGGTCAATTGAGTCCTGAAACAGTAACTGTTAAAGGTGCAAGAAGTTATGTTAATTCAGTTTCAAAAGTTATTGCAAATGTTAATATAAATGATATAAGGTCTAGTAAGAACTTAAGAGTACCTTTAATAGCAGTTGATTCGAAGGGAAAACAAGTAAAAAAAGTAGATATAGAACCTAGATTTACAGAGGTATCTTTACCTGTACTTAGGACTAAAAAAGTACCTGTAGTTCCTAAGACAAGGGGGACTTTGCCTAATGGATATACTATATCTAAGATGCAGGTAGTTCCATCTGTTATAGGAATAAAAGGGCTTAACGAGGATATTAAAAATGTAAATGCTTTACAAATTGAGCCAATAGATATAACTAATCTAAGTGCTAATAAAGAATTTTCTTCAAGAGTAATTTTACCTAACGGAGTAAACACTGTAGGAGGAAATAAAGTAGCTGTAAAAATTGAATTAGAAAGAACTATAACTAGAGATATAGATTATGATATGAGCCAGATTAGCTTTCTAAATTTAGCAGAAGGATTAAACATTGTCAAAGATAATTTACCACCTAAAGTTATAGTTAGTATAAGAGGAAAAGAAAAATTGGTAAATAAAATTTCTACATCAGATTTGAAGTTGAGTGTAGATCTAAATGGGCTTTCAGAAGGAGATCATATAATTAAAATAACTCCATCTCAAATTGAAGGATTAGAAATACTTCAAATAAATCCTAATAGTTTACCTATAACTTTAAGAAAAAATGAATAATATTTTTTATGAAAAAGCTAGCCTATGTAGGCTAGCTTTTCTGCTTAAATGAATTTTCCCTATTCATAAGTTTCATTTTACTATATTTTTTCTTTAATTTTACTTATGTAAATAAATGATTATTGAAATTTTTATATATTTTAGCTTCACTTTAAAAAAATATTTATATTTAAAGTGATAAATAGGATTTATTAAGAGTTTTAAAAATTAAAGGAATATAGATGAAAGTAGTACAAAAGAAACCTATTAACTCATAAAATATATTAACAAGTAACCATACTTTTATAAAGCTATAAACATTTAATTATGGGAATTGAAATATATATTAGATAACTATATAATCAGTGTGTAAAAACTTGATTTTCTAATAAAAAATATTTAAAAGAGAGGTTTTAAAGGTGGAAACTACAGGTGATCATAATAAGATCAAAGAGTTACTAATTGAAGTATTTAAAAAAATACCTTTCGTTATAATTGGAAATTTACTATGCTCTATCGCTATTAATGGATTCTTTATACCCAATAAAATGTTAAGTGGTGGAGTAAGTGGTATATCAATTCTATTTTATTATATGTTTACAATGCCTACCTCACTTACAGCCCTTATTCTTAATGTTCCTCTTCTTATTCTTGGAATGAAAAAATTAGATAAAAAAGTATTATTATATACATCTATATCTATAATAACTAATTCATTATTGTTACACTTAACTAAAAATATAGGAAGTCTTATAGGACTTAATGATGTATTACTTGGGTGTATATTTGGAGGAGTCTTCAATGGAGTAGGTATGGTTATATTATATAGAAATAAAGTACTACAAAGTGGAGTAGACGTAGTATGTGCTATAATTAAAAGATACTATAATATAAACATTGGAGTAGGGCTTATGGGATTCAATACTACTATAATAACTATTTCATCTATTTTATTTGGATTAAAGCCTGCCATGTACACTATAATTTCAATGTTTATATCCTATCAAATAGTAGATAAAATACAAGCTAAATTTAATATCAAGAAAAATGTATTTATAGTATCAGATAAGTCAAGAGAGCTTGCAGATGAAATAATGATAAAGATGAATAGAGGTGTAACTCTTTTAGAAGGACAAGGAGGATATACTAAATCAACGAAAAGAATGATTTATTGTATAGTTTCACCTACAGAAATAGTTAAATTAAAAACTATAGTAAGTAGAGTAGATCCTAAGGCTTTTATGACTATAAATACAGTACAAGAAGTGAATGGAAATGGTTTTAAAACTGTTGGAATATAATGTAAAATTCGTTGTAAAAATATACTTTACTATGATATTATATGAGAGATATTGTTTTTTACAAACTTTAAGAGGAGGCGTTAATTAGTGGGAAGACTATTCGGAACAGATGGAGTAAGAGGAATTGCGAATAAAGAACTAACTTGCGAGTTAGCTTATAAAATAGGAAAAGCGGGAGCTTATGTATTAACAAGAGATAAAAAGGAAGCAAAAATAATAGTAGGAAAAGACACTAGAATATCAGGAGATATGTTAGAAGCTGCATTAGTTGCTGGAATATGTTCTGTAGGAGCAAATGTTGTATCAATAGGAGTTGTACCAACACCAGCAGTATCATATTTAACAAGAAAATATAATGCTGATGCAGGAATTGTTATTTCTGCTTCACATAATCCAGTTGAATATAATGGAATAAAATTTTTTAATAAAGACGGATACAAATTAGCTGATGAAATTGAGGAAGAAATAGAGAAATATATACTAGATGATGGAGTAGAAAATATACCATCACCAACAGGAGACGATATAGGAATTAGAGAATTAAAAGATGACGCAGCAGAGGATTATATAGAATACTTAAATAGTATAGTAGATATTAATTTTAAAGGTCTCAAAGTGGCTATGGATTGTGCAGAAGGAGCATCATATTACTGTGCCCCAGAAATATTTAAAAGACTTGGAGCAGAAGTATATGTGATTCATAATAATCCTAATGGAAAAAATATAAATAAAAATTGTGGCTCAACTCATCTTGAAGAACTTAAAAAATTTACAGTAGATAATAAGTGTGATATTGGTCTTGGATTTGATGGAGATGCAGATAGATGTCTTGCAGTAGATGAAAATGGAGAAGAAATAAACGGAGATTTTATAATGACAATACTTGCAAAGCATCTAAAAGAAAAAGGCAAATTAGATAAAGACACATTAGTTGTAACTGTAATGAGTAATATGGGACTTGATATTGCATGTAATAACGAAAAAATATCAACTATAAAAACAAAAGTTGGCGATAGATACGTTCTTGAAAGTATGTTAGAAGGCGGATATAAACTAGGTGGAGAACAATCAGGTCATATAATACTACTTGATTATAATACAACAGGTGATGGTCTTATAACAGCTTTATCACTTGTATCTACTTTAAAAGATGAAGGTAAAAAATTATCAGAGTTGAAAAATATAATGAAAGAATTACCTCAAGTATTAGTAAACGCTAAAGTTACAAACGACAAAAAGGATATATATCAAGAAGATAACGAAATAATATCTGAGATAAATAAAGCAGAGGAAATACTGAATGGAAAAGGAAGAGTATTAATAAGAGCTTCAGGAACAGAACCACTTATTCGCGTTATGCTAGAGGGAGAGAACATAGAACAAATAACAGAGATTGCTAACAATATAGCAAAACTGATAGAAGAAAAGTGTAGATAATATTTTTAAAAGAGCATTTAATAGAAGTTTATTATAAAGCAAAAGTTGAATACTAATTAATTAGTATTCAACTTTTTATTTGTAAACCAATTAGCGAAATTAGAGATTATATCACTACTAAAGCCTTTTACCTTATAGTTATCATGAACAAATTCTCCTTGAATGTTAATATTTAGAGTATATATATCGTTTATTTTTTGAATAGGATTCTGTCTACTTTCTATAGACTGAATTTTTGACTTTGGAATTATTATAGTACATAAAGAAAATTTTCTTAAACTGATTATAAGAATATTATCATAATAAGATATACCTGCATTTTTATATCTATAAAAGCCTAATATTAGCATAAATATTGGTAGTATCATAAAAATATACCCATAATATTTTTTATAGAAGAACATAGCTATAAAAAAGAAAGTAGGTAAGGTTATGCTCTCTAATACATAATAATATAACGACCTATTAGATACTTTTTTAAAATTGTAATTCAAACTAACTTCTGGTAATAAATCAGAAATTAATGAATTAATCTCATTAGCTTTTATAAATGGACATAGTATACTTTCTTCACCATCTTCATTTCCATAGCCTATGCTTTCAATAGATATTTCAGCAAATCCAAATAGCTTTTTAAATATACTTTCTGTTATTTTTATGCTTGATATTCTATTTACAGGAATTGATATTTCCTTTTTATTAGATAATCCATAACTGATTTTTATATTATTATTTTTTCTAGATAAACTAAAATTATGATATTTTACTATAGTATTAATGATAGAAAAAATAACCGACATTATAAAGAAAATGAGAAATAAATCACGCATGTCATCTAAGTTATTTCTATTGAATATCTTATTTAAAACTAAACCAGTATCGCTAATTAATTTACTTATGGACTTTTTAGGCATATAATCATCAAAAAAAGAATAAAAAGTTAACCCAAAAGGTAAAACTACCAACCATTTAAAACTTGTTAAAGATTTTATAATCATGTAGCTAGGCTTAAAAGTATATATACTTTTTATATTTTTATCACAAATACTTTCTGACTCAACTACATTCATATCAGAATCTATATCTTTATTATCTTTAGTAGTAATATTTTTAGTAGAAGTAATTTTATTATCATTATTTTTTAGTATGATTTCTCTAATATTATTTGCAGTATTATAATCTAAAATCATTTGAACCTCGCATTCATCTGAAGAACCAGGAGTTTCTATTTGAATACTACAAATATTATACAGTCTTTGAAAATAAGAAGAAGATATATCTATAGTTTGAATTTTTGCAAAAGGTATTCTTCTTTCATTAATATTCAATATGCCACTCTTAGTATATATATAATTATCTGAAATAGCATAGATGTTTCTATGCCATTGTAAGATTGAATATGTTAATGTAATTAAAAATGTACCTAATATAAAATAAAAAGATATAATATATTCTTTTAAATAAGAATTTTTAGTTATAGCAATACATATGGCAAACAAACAAAAAGCACTTTCTAAGGAACTTATTAACTTTGAAAATAAAAAGTATATATGTTGTTTCTTATATTCCAAATTCTTCACGGCTCCTTTCTACTTCTTTTATTAGAGTAGATTGAAAGTCGATACATTCACTATCAGGAAGATATGGAATTTCATTTTTACCACCTGCTGTATGTATAGACATAGTTCTAACTTTATAAAACTTTAGTATAGGTCCTTGGTGTATATCAACATATTGTATTCTGTTTATAGGTATAGTTACTTTATTTTTATATATAATCCCATATTCTAATATTACTACATTGTCATTTAAGTAAAAGTTCCAATTCCTATACCACATTTTAGATAATAAAGTTAGTCTAATAATGTAGTAGACTAATAGAATAAATAAAAATACAATTAATAAAGTTTTTATAGTATCAAAGACACCTTTTGATGGAAATAAAACTATAACTAAAGATAGTACAACTAATGCTATATTAAATCCTATGATCGATGTTACTTTCCAAACATTCACTGATAAAGGAGAAATCTTATTTTTCTTTTCTTCGTACATACTAACCCCCACTATTATTCTAGAAACATGTTATTATTTTTAAATATTGTAGTATCTAGTGAATATATTGTCAATTATGTATTATTCACAACATTAAATTGTATAAAAATATAATGTAAAATCAAAATATGTTGTAAGTTGAATAAAGTCATTTAAAAAATTGATAAATATATTAAATGATTACAAGACTTCATATACGAATTCTGTAAATAAGTAAGTAAACGAGCGTATTCATACATAAAAATGAAATAAATTAGACACCATTTTTTAACTATTTTTTATAACATATGTATTATAATTTTACTTGGTCAGAAAATATTGTCGTTTTTTAAAAGAAGAAGACATTTTACAGTAAAAAAATAAAATAAGGGATGTATCATAGAATGAGGAAAAAGAAATCAAAGAAAAAAATAAAAATAAATCCTAAAAGATTTATAACATCAATGATAGTATTGGCTTTAATGTTATCATATGGAATATCGTCAGTAATGAGCCATTCCACAGGAAATAAAAATGATAAAGTAGAAACCCCTACAGAGTCCAATTCTAAAGATAATAATCTCGTGAGCGAAGATTTAGAGGAAGAACCACAATTAAAATGGGAAGTGTCTGATAATGAAACAGATTCTTTCAAAGAAGAGGATACAGAATTACATGAACAAGATGATAAAAATAGTGAAGTATCAGAAAATGATGATAATAAGAATGGTCAAAATATTCAAGATATTAACATACCTAATAAAGAATTTTTCAAAAATGATGTTTTCATGGGAGATTCTATAACAGAGAGTATATCGTTTTATGAGGTACTTAATGATAAAAATGTTTTAGGTATAAAAGGATTAACAGCTGTGAAAGCAAAATCACACATTGATAGCTTAATAAGTAAGAAACCTAGAAACATATATATGCTTTTTGGAATGAATGATATAGAGTCAGGTATCAGTACAGAACAATTTAAAAAGGGCTATAGAGAACTAGTAACTTTAATAAAAGAGAGATTGCCAAATAGTAATATATATTTACAATCCATGCTTCCAGTAGATAATAAGGTGCTAAAAAAGAATTCTAATTACTCTAGAAATAGAATGGATCAATTTAATAATGTTATTAAAGAATTAGCACAAGAAGAAAATTTAAATTATATAAATTTGTTACCTGTAATAGAAAACAATATAAATGACTTTTATGAACCTGATGGAATACATCCTAAAAGTAAGTTTTATAAAATATGGTTGGATTATGTTAAAAATAATATAAATTAGTATAAAGAAGAAAGGAAGGATAACAAATGATAAGACTTAAAAAAAGCAGAATTAAAAAATTTATGGCAGGAACATTAGCTACTATTTTAATAGCGGGGGCATTGTCAGGATGTTCAACAAAGAGCAAAGAGACTAAAAATGTTTCTGTTAAAGAAATAAGTAAAAAGGTAGTTGAAAGCATAGATACTTCTAACATGAAAAAAGAAGATGGAAATAAATTAGAAAAACTTTATGGAATCAAGCCAGAAGATGTAGAAGAATTTACAGTTTATTCTCCTAAATCCAATCTTAAAGCAGATGAAATAGCTATAATTAAAGCTAAAGATTCAAATGATGTAGATAAAATAAAAGAAAAAATTGAAGAAAGAATTAAGAAACAAGAATCTAGCTTTAAAGATTACTTACCAGATGAATATTTTTTAATAGAAAAACACGTTTTAAAAACAAATGGAAACTATATATTCCTTGCTATCTCTAAGGATGCAGAAAAAGCAGAAAATGCCTTTGATGAGTCTATTAAATAGTATATGAAAAAGCGTTAGGAATTGACTTAGGAGGGATGATAGTTGGTTTTTAGTAGTTTAATTTTTATTTTTATGTTTTTACCAATAACGCTTTTTATGTACTATATTTCACCTAAACCTGCTAGAAATTTGGTTTTGTTTATAGTCAGCTTAATATTTTATGCTTGGGGAGAACCATTATATATAACTATAATGCTATTTTCTACAGTATTTGACTATATAAATGGACTATTAATAGAAAAATATAGAGATAGAAAGAACATATGTAAATCAGTTTTTATAAATTCTATTGTTATAAATTTAGCCATACTTTGCTTTTTTAAATATTATGGATTTGTAATTGATAATATTAATAGTTTATTTGATTTGCATTTAACTGTAAAAAGACTACCATTGCCTGTAGGTATATCTTTTTATACTTTTCAAACAATGTCGTATGTTATAGATGTTTATCTGAAAAAGGTTCCAGTTCAAAAGAACATAATATCTTTTGGCACTTATGTGACTATGTTCCCGCAATTGGTTGCTGGACCAATTGTTCAATACGGAGATATATCTAAACAATTGGATAATAGAAAAGAAAGTTTTGACATGTTTGGAGAAGGTGCAGAGAAGTTTATTACTGGTCTTTCAAAAAAAGTATTATTAGCAAATAATATAGGACTTTTATGGACAACCATAAAAGCTACTCCTACAAACGAACTTACAGTATTAGCTTCGTGGTTAGGTATAATAGCATTCACATTTCAAATATATTTTGATTTTAGTGGATATTCAGATATGGCCATAGGATTAGGAAAAATGTTTGGATTTGATCTAATGAAAAACTTTAATTATCCATATGTATCAAAAACTGTTACAGAGTTTTGGCGTAGATGGCATATTTCACTAGGATCTTGGTTTAGAGAGTATGTATACATACCTTTAGGTGGTAATAGAGTTGGTAAACTCAAACAATACAGAAACTTATTTGTAGTTTGGTTTTTGACAGGTTTTTGGCATGGAGCAAATTGGAACTTTATTTTATGGGGGCTTTATTTTGGCTTTTTTGTAACTATAGAAAAAGTATTTTTAATAAAATGGTTAAAAAATACACCTAAATTTATAGGGCATATATATACCTTATTAGTTGTAGTTGTTGGATGGGTAATATTTGAATTTGAAAGTATATTTCAAGGAGCTAATTATATAAAAACTATGTTTGGAATAGGTACTAAAGGACTATACGACAATACAGCTATTTATTACCTATATACAAATATTGTACTATTTATAATATTAGCTATTTGCTCAACACCAATACCTAATAGATTAATAATGTATTTAAAGAATAAATTAAATAGAATAGGAACTATAGCAATACCATCAGCTTATACTTTTTTAGCTTTTCTTTCTACAGCTTATTTAGTAAATGAAAGTTATAATCCATTTCTGTACTTTAGATTTTAATAATGGATTTATACTAAATAAGAAATGGGGTGTCAAGTTTGAATAAATACAGCAAAATATATAAATACAATATAGGAATACTGCTAATTGCATTTATAGGAACTATGATTATGTTAAATATATTTATTCCAAGTAAGAAATTTTCAGAATCAGAGAATAGGGTACTTGAGCAGTTACATCGGTTTTCCTTTGAACAACTTTTTAATGGGAAATTTACTTCTAACTTTGAAAAATATATTTCGGATCAATTTCCATTAAGAGATTTTTGGATAGGTGTTAAGTCTAATTCTGAAAGAGTTATAGGGAAGAAAGAAAACAATGACGTTTATTTAGGCAAAGATAATTACTTAATGGAAAAATTTAATAAATATAATAAGAAAGATTTGAAAGAAAAGATTAATGCCATAAATTCATTTGCAAAGAATAATCCTAAATTGAATAAATACTTTATGTTAGTTCCTAATTCTATAAAAGTTTTAGAGGAAAAACTTCCAAAATATGCGCCACATGAAGAGGAACTTGAATATATAGAAGAAGTTAAAAACTTACTAGACAAAGATGTTGAATTTATTGATGTATATAATGAATTAAAAGAACATAAAGATGAATATATTTACTATAAGACAGATCATCATTGGACTACAAAAGGTGCTTATTATGCTTATGAAAAGCTTTGTAAATCCATGGGATTGAAATATCATGACAATGAGTATTTTTATACTGAAAAGGTTACAGATAATTTTTATGGATCATTATATTCTAAAGGTGGATTTAGAAACTTAGAACCTGATAGTATTAATCTTTATATTCCTAAAAAATATGAAGAAGTAAGAGTTGAATATCTAGATAACAAAGAGAAAGATGATTCTTTATATAAATTAGAGAATCTAAAGAAAAAGGATAAATATACTGTATTCTTTGGAGGAAATCAGCCATTAATAAAGGTAACTACTAATACAAAAAATAAAAAGAAACTTTTATTAGTTAAAGATTCTTATGCAAACAGTTTAATTCCTTTTTTAACTGGAAATTATTCTGAAATATATATAGTAGACTTAAGATATTATAATGAAGATATAAGTAAATTAATCAAAGATAACAAAATAAAAGATATATTTATACTCTATAATGTAAAGACATTCTCAGAAGATTCAGCTATAAGTAATATTTCTTGATTAAGAAACTGATATTAGTATCGTATGATTAAACCAATTATTAGAAAACTAGGTTAATTCATACGATATTTTTTGGTTATATAGCCATATATGGAATATATCAACTGACAATTTAAGTAAAAAAACTTTCGTAAATTGCTATTATTTATAATTTGTGACCATCTATCTTTATTTAAGAAGATTATAAGAAGTATATTAAATGTAATATTCATATAAACATAAATTCGTTAAATATTATCGTTTAACCAATATTTACCTTGTCAAATTTGATGTATTTTTGTAATAATAAATTTACTATTTACAATTTTTATTAATATATAATATAATTATTCTTACGAAAAAACCCATATAAAGAACTTGATATAGGAGGTGAACTAAAAAAGAGTAATAAGTAAGCGCCAGGACTTCATAAGAAGTTGACGAGGACAGGGTTAATCGAAATTATCGGCGGGTGCCCTGCGGCTGACCAACGTTAAAAGCCTAACAAAGCTGAGAGTAATTTCAGTACAAAAGGGTGTGGTCATGGGTTTTTCTAACTGATGAAGGGAGAAAAAAATATGTGTGGAATCGTAGGTTATATTGGACACAGACAGGCATCACCACTTTTAGTAGAAGGATTGTCGAAATTAGAATATAGAGGATATGATTCAGCTGGTGTTGCTATTATCGACAATGATAAAATACAAATAGAAAAATGTAAAGGAAGACTTTTAAACCTAGAAGAAAAGTTAGAAGAAAAACCTATTAATGGTGTAGTGGGTATAGGGCATACTAGATGGGCTACTCATGGAGAGCCATCAGATATTAACTCACATCCCCACTTTAATAAAGATAAAACTATAAGTGTTGTACACAATGGTATAATAGAAAACTATTTATACCTAAAAGAGTGGCTAACATCACTTGGATATAATTTTTTAACAGAAACAGATACAGAAGTTATCGCTCATCTTGTAGATTACTATTATAAGGGAGATATAGTTAAGGCTGTTTCACAAGCAGTTGAAAAATTAGAAGGTTCATATGCGCTTGGAGTAGTAAGTAGTAATGAACCTGATAAACTTGTTTCTATAAGAAAAGATAGCCCTCTTATAGTAGGAATTGGAGAAGGTGAAAACTTTATAGCATCAGATATTCCAGCAATACTTGCACAGACTAGAAAGGTATATCTTTTAGAAGATAAGGAACTAGTAGTTCTTACAAGAGACAATGTAGAGATAATGACTCTTGAAGGAATGAAAGTAGAAAAAGAAGTGTTTCATGTAACTTGGGATGCAGAAGCTGCTGAAAAGGGTGGATATGAACACTTTATGATAAAGGAAATACATGAACAGCCAAAAGCTATAAAAGATACTATGACATCAAGAATAATACCTGATTCAGATGAGATAAAACTTGATGATATAAAACTTACATCAGATGATATAAAAAATATAGATAAGATATTTATAGTAGCATGTGGTACTGCATATCATGCAGGTATAGTAGGAAAATATGTAATAGAAAAATTAGCCAGAATACCAGTTGAAGTTGATATAGCTTCAGAATTCAGATATAGAGATCCAATAATAAATGAAAGAACCCTTATGATAGTTGTAAGTCAATCAGGTGAAACAGCAGATACACTTGCGGCTCTTAGAGAAGCTAAGAAATCCGGAGCTAGAGTTATAGCTGTAACAAATGTTGTTGGAAGCTCAGCTGCAAGAGAAGCTGATGATATATTCTATACATGGGCAGGACCAGAAATTGCGGTTGCATCAACAAAAGCTTATACAACTCAGCTTATATCAATGTATATAATAGGTCTATATCTAGCAAGACTAAATGGAAATATGTCAGTAGAAGAGTATAGAACTATAAGAGATGAAATGATACAATTACCGGAAAAAGTTGAAAAGCTTTTAGAAGAAAAAGAAGAACTTCAAAAGTTTGCAGATAGAAATCATATGCATAAAGACATGTTCTATTTAGGGCGTGGACTTGACAATGCAGTTGCCCTTGAAGGTGCATTAAAGCTTAAAGAAATATCATATATTCATGCAGAAGCATATGCAGCAGGAGAATTAAAGCATGGGCCTATAGCTCTAATAGACGATGGTATACCAGTCATAGCTCTTGCAACACAGGGAGAACTATTTGAAAAAATGGTAAGCAATATAAAAGAAGTTGTAACAAGAGGTGCTAAGGTTATAGCATTTGCTCTTGAAGGAAACACAGATATAGAAAAAGTAGCTGAACAAGTAGTGTATTTACCAAAAACTATCTCACTACTTACACCAATACTTTCTGTAGTTCCACTTCAACTACTTTCATATTATGTTGCAGTTACAAGAGGCTGTGATGTTGATAAACCTAGAAACTTAGCTAAGTCAGTTACAGTTGAGTAGATTTTATAATTAGTAGTTTGCTTATTGTAGATTTGAAATAAAGTTGTACCGTTTATAAAAAAGTTGCACCATTTTGCCCCTTTGGATATGATTATCTAAAGGGGTGTTTTTGTGGCGAAAAGAAAAAGAACATCTAAAGTCGATAAATGGATTAAAGAAGGTCGGGGAATTAGCAGTGGCATGGACTATAAGTCGTAGTTAAAGATTCAAGGTGTCTCCTCATTAGGTCGGTCAACGAGATTAAAGTGTGAGTGTAAAAAACAAACATATACCATATGAAAATATCTCGATTTCACATCCGGAAATACAAAATATGGAGAAGTTGAAAGAAGCGAAAAAATATACATATCAGCATCATTCCTTTTTCCTTACATCATTTGTAAGTGTTTCTAGTCTTTTATACTGGTTATAATGTATATAGATCAATTTGATTATAATTTCGAAAAATGATAATAAGAAAGGAGCGTTATACAGTGGTTAGACAAGGAAAATTACTAGAAGTTCAAGACTTACAAAAAAACTATGGAAAGAAAAACAATATAACAAAAGCTTTAAACGGTGTTAGTTTTGATATTCTCCCAGGAGAATTCTTAGGAATAATGGGACCAAGTGGATCTGGTAAAACTACATTATTAAATTGCATTGCAACAATAATAAAACCAACATCTGGGCGTGTACTTTTAAATGGTAAAAACATCAGTGCTTTTGACAGTAAGAATTTAGCTGAGTATCGCGGTAGTCGAATTGGATATTTGTTTCAAGACTTTGAATTACTGGATAATCTAACTGGGCAAGAAAATATACTATTACCATTATCTATTCATGGGGTGGATTTTACAAAAGCACGAGCTAAATTAGATGAGCTAGCAAGTTTTTTAGAAATTACAGATATCCTTAACAAATTCCCATCTCAGATGTCTGGGGGACAAAAGCAAAGGGTAGCCGCTGCACGCAGTTTGATTTCTGATCCAGATATCGTTCTTGCGGATGAACCGACAGGGGCATTGGACACACGCTCTGCAAAAATTTTAATGAATAAGTTGGAAGGTATTAATAGAAGTAGTGGAAGAACGATTTTAATGGTCAGCCACGATCCTAATGCAGCAAGCTTTTGCTCAAGAATTCTTTTTATTCAAGATGGTGTCATATTTCATGAACTGCGCCGCAAACAAGATGAGTCTCGCGAGAAATTTTATGAAAGAATTTTAAAGTTATTAGCTCAACTTGGGGGAGGAAGCGCAAATGTTCTCTAGGCTGATTTATCGTAATGCTAAACGAAGCCGTAAGGAAAATTTAATTTACTTTGCAACACTTGTAACAGCAGTAGCCTCGTTTTATATCATTCTTTCACTTGGGAGACAAGATGTTATTTTATTCTTAAAGGAGTTTGAAAGTGATGCGATCGATAAACTTTTAGCTCGAATGCCAATTGTGTATGTATTTGCATTGTTTTTATTGTTTTTCTTGATTTTATTTGCCAATCGGTACCAATTAAATCGGAGAAGCAAAGAGTTTGGACTTTATCTTATGTTAGGAATGCGCAAAGAGCGCCTTGTTCTTCAACTCTTAGCAGAGGGGCTCATTGCTTCTGTTTTGGCACTCATTGGCGGCATTTTAATAGGCGGATTTTTAGCAGAAATCATCAGCTTGACGGTTTCCAGATTAGTCGGACAAGGCATTATCGGTCATCAAATAAGCTTGTCGGTAAGTGCGATTATCTTTACGATTATCGGTTTTTTATTCATTCAGTTTATAGCATTAGTCATTCTTGGTGGAAGATTATTTAATCAAGAGGTACATCAATTACTGAATGAGCAAATGGATAAGAAGCAAGATATGGGGCATGTTAAGAGCAACATACTTCATATATTAGCAGGTTCTATCTTACTAGGCGTGGCATATTGGATCGTTCTATATCGTTTTATGGACTTTGGAGGACTGCTTCTGTTTGTGGCATTGGCTCTCGGAAGTTTAGGAACGATCCTTTTTATGAGGGGATTTGGAAAACTACTAGGCTTATTGGCAAGCTTGTCCAAGCGTAAATCTACTAAAGGGCTGCACACATTTACATTAAGGCAGTTTCAAGAGAACGTAGCTAATAAATCCACTTCTGTTGCTATAACATCGATCCTAATCACGTTGTCGATCATTTTGATAACAAATGGTGCTTCAACTATTATAGGTTTAGAAAGTGTTTTTACTAGGAGTTCCTCGTTATATGATTTTACTGTTAATGGGGATAATCAAAAGATTGAGCAATTTCTTACTTCTGAAAAAATGGTACCATATGTAGCGGACTTGAATTTATTAAAAATTGGAAAAATGAAATTTCAGGATGGAAGTGGGGAAGACGACTTGCCATTGTCGCTGGTAGACTGGTCTAAATTAAGAGAGCAGCTAATTATGGCTTTGCCAAGCAACTATAAAGAGCAGATTTTATCCGGAAAAATGCAGGGTTACAGTATCAGTCGAGAAAATCCTGAAGCACTTAATCTGTTTGGGGCCCTAGAGATTGATGCAAAAGCACCTTACCTCATTCCAGAATCATCATATAATGGACTTTTAGAAGCCATAGGGGAAAAACCGCTGAACCTGCATTCAGACGAAATTGCTTTATACTTTAATCCAGATTTTATGCCGATGGATAATCTAGAAAGCATGCCTGTACTAGATAGTATTCTTGATGAGGCTTTAAAAGAAGGACAAAGCTTGATGAGCATTCATGATCAGGCAATCTATATACGTCCATCAATTACAATGAGAGGATTGGTAGCAGACCGTTCCGTAGAAATTACTTCAGCATTTATTGTCCCTGACCATATGTTTGAATCATTATTAAATACGGAATCCTATATGTCATATTGGAATTTTCGCATCCCACAAAAGCTGCAGGACCAACAAGGTTTAATGAAACCAATGATGGAAGCTAGAGACTTATTAAAATCTTCAGGCTTCAAGTTTGAAAGTTATTTGCAAAACTTTGGACGTCAACTCTTCTATGTTGTTGCTGGAAGTTATACGACACTATATATGGGATTCTTATTCTTGATTATTGCTTGTACGGTATTAGCTTTACAATTTTTGACACAGATGAAGCAGACTGGACAACGCTATGTAACGCTTTCCATGTTGGGAGCAAAACGTAATCAAATGAAAAAATCTATGCATAGACAGGTAATGTTGACTTTTCTGTTACCTATGTCTCTTGCATGCGTGAGTGGAGCTGTTGGGATAAGGGCTATGATTTCATTTGTTATTATTCGCATCGAAGACAACGCGTTACTTTATCCTATTGCCTTTACCTTTGCATGTGTAGTAATCGCAATTTTCGTGATTTATGGAGTAGCAGTTGTCCGTTCAGCAGATCATGAGATAGATAAATTGCGTTGGAAGCCAAATATAGATTAAGGAACCGTTAAATTTCACATTGAAGGGGGTGCTGAAGTGGTGAGGATTACAATTGTTGAAGATGATTCATTTATGAGAGAAGAGTTAATGGATATATTGCAAAAAGCTGGTTATGAAACAGTAGCAATTACAGACTTCCATGATATAGTTGCTCAAATAGCCACTTTGGCACCAGACTTAGTCTTATTAGATATTAATTTGCCAGAACAATCAGGATTTGAAATATGCAAAAGTCTAAAATCAAAAGGGATTGGTCCAATATTAATTCTTACATCTAGAGATAAGTTACAAGATGAATTACATGGTCTTAATTTAGGTGCAGATGATTATCTCACAAAACCATGTAATCGAGATAGATTATTAGCGCGCGTTCAGAACCTGCTAAGAAGATTTGAAGGACAACCAGACTTGATAGATGGTGGCAGTTTTTTGCTAGACCCAAATACCTTTACTTTGTATAAGGGATCTCAATCGTTATTATTATCAGCTAATGAAGGAAGAATTTTATTGGCTTTAGTACAGAATAGACCTGAGATTGTATCCAAGTCAACACTGAGTGAACTTTTATGGGGAACAGACCAATATATAGACGAAAATGCACTTCAAGTAAATCTCACTCGCTTACGAAAAACACTGCGACAATTAAACTTGGAAAATCAAATTGAAACAATAAGGGGTCAGGGTTATAGACTTAGGGGGCAAGTGAAACTATGAGATGGATAAAGCAAATCTATGATTGTTTTAATGCTTATAAACTATGGTTTTTTATTTTAATTACTACAGATCTTCTATTTAGCTTTTTAGCTTGGTTGGCTTATCCAGAAACCTTTAAGATGTTAGTAGGGCTAATGATTGTTTTTACTCTAGCGATGATATCGATGTCTGTATTCATTATAATTAGAAAGCAAAAAATAATAGAAGCTGCCTTTCAAGATTTTTTGTTAGAACCGAATGAGACGAACGAAGAAAGATTATGCCGGGTATCTCCTAAAACACATTGGTCATTTATCCGTAGAATGGGAAGTGTCATAAGATCATATCAGTCGGAACTTAATGATCAAGTTATTGAGTTGACCGATTATGAAAACTATATAGAAGGATGGGTTCATGAAATTAAAAAGCCTCTGTCATTAATGACATTGGTATTAGATAACCGCAGTGACGAAATGTCTCCGCTTGTTAGACGACGTATGTTTCATGTCAGAGATCAAATGCTTGGAGACGTAGAGCGAATTTTGTATTTTGCAAGACTTGGGGCTACTCATAAAGATTATATTTTTGAGTCTATAAACTTACTAGCATTTTGTAAACAGACAATTGAAGACCATCAGACACTACTAGATGAAGTCGGTTTTCAAATACAGTTCACAGGTGAGGAAGTAGAAATTTTATCTGATCGCAAGGGGTTAGCTTTTATATTAGAGCAAATAATCTTTAATAGTACTAAATACGTTGTACAGAATCAGGATAATCCAATTTTGAAGTTTGAAATGGTTTATGATGAAGTGAGTGATCAAACCATTTTACATATTAGTGATAATGGACCTGGTGTATCTGAAGAAGATTTACCATTTATTTTTGATAAGGGCTTTACTGGAAGTAGAGGTACTTATACAAGACAAGCAACAGGTATGGGACTCTTCTTAGTGAGCAAGATGGCTTATGATTTAGCAATTCAGTTGGATGCAAAATCAGAGCTTGGTTCGGGGTTGATCATATCACTAATATTTCCAAATGTGAAACAATAAGCTGTCATACTGAGTCTGATGTTAAGTATAAAAGATAAATAAATAATAAAAGACAACCATGCAATTATTGTATTATTCAATTTTTTGGAAGTTAAAAATTGTTGATATAGTAAAAGTTTAATTATTTAAACCTACAGAATTTATATGGTTGAATCAAGGATTGGTTAATAAGATTGTACAAAAATATCACCAATATAAAATGGGAGAATTTGAAAAAACGATATATAAGTTTTTTAAAATTGTGTTTAGGTTGGCTGATTATACTATCCACGTACCTACTGATAGATTCCATAGTTATCTTGGCTGGCTTCTGGAGTCTAAAGAATGTTTTAGAAATTCTACTGCTGGCTTTCCCCTATGCACTTGGTGCATTGTATTATTTAGTCTTTTGCAAAGGGAAAAGTAACTAGGTGAACTAGCTTCGGAACATGAAATTCATTCAATTGCAGAAATGGAAAAAACAATTTCTAACAAATGCCGCAGCTGTTTTAAAAGCAAAACAAAAATCAGAAAAAAGTACTTCAACAATTGGGAACGATTGTTTAGATATAAAATGATCAAACTTTTTTATAAAAATTGTATAATACCTCACAAAGAATGAATTCGTTTTGATCAAACTTTATTTTAAAGCCACACTTATTGTAGATTTGAAATAAAGTCATACAGTTTATAAAAAAGATGTATATCTTGATTATTGAACTATAGTGAGTGGAGTATAGTCGTATCTTCTTTAATGAAGATCGGTTGAGTCAACTCAATCAAGGTTTGGACGTATCATTTTTGTGGATAAGGATTTTTAATAAGATAATAAATACTAAGGAGAATATTGGAAAATGACTAATAGTAATTTATTCAGAGATGATTTTATCATTATTACCGGGGGGCCTGGTTCTGGTAAAACGACTTTGTTGGATGAAATACAGAAAAATGACTATAACTACGTTCCTGAAGTCGCAAGAGAAATCATTCAAACACAGGTTTCTTCCAAAGGTGATGCCCTACCTTGGAAAAATGTAAAAAAATATCGTGATCTAATGTTAGATAAATCAATAGAAAGTTATATTTCAGCATTGATGAACCCTCTGAAGCAACCCTTATTTTTTGATAGAGGCATTCCGGATACTCTTGCCTATACACACTTAATTAATATTCCAATTTCGGAGAAACTTGAATTAGCAACTAGAAAGTATAACTATAACAAGAAAGTGTTTATTTTACCACCTTGGAAAGATATATACAAAACCGATCATGAAAGAAAACAGGATTTTGAAGAAGCTGTAGCAACTTATAAAATCATGTTTGAAACTTATAAACATCTTGGTTACGAACTTATTGAGGTACCTAAAATGAGAGTCGAAGAAAGGGCAAGCTTTATAATTAAAAATGTAGTATCTTGGGAGCTTTAAAATTGCCAAACTTGGAAAGGATTAAAATGTTGAGTAACGATCTTAGTAAACAACTTTTTTGTCATTTAACAAATGATACTTTATAACCTTTAGTATGGCTGAAGTTTATCTTTATAAGCACCTCCTATTGTAGAATAAAGACTACAATAGGAGGTATTTTTATGGATAGAAAAAAGAATGAAACATTTAAGACTAATAAAAAGTGGTTACAGATATTTCATATACATAGAGTAAAAAAGATATTCGATACACCATTGAGGTATTTAACAAAATACAAGACTTACTCCACTAGAAAAACGAAGTAAGTCTGTGCAATTTTCATCTATCTTATGATAAGGCTTTATATTTTGTTCTTATCTTTTATTCATTATTTAATTCGCTCCAACGTTGGTATACTTTAATATCATCTTTATAGTAAGGAGCATAATCTTCACGTGTAGTAATATAAATAACTTTTTCTAGATTACAATAATATAGAAAACCTAAGTACATTGGACAAGAACTTACAAGGTTAACAGTATCTTAATTATCATAGTATTAAAAATGTGAAATTATGAAAGACTATATATTAATTTAAATTTATATATTGGAGGAATACAGATGAAAATTAAAGGTTTTTTTAGTGAAATTAGTGTAGCAAATGAAACTGTTGAAAAACTTAAAGATGCAGGTTTTAAAGGTGCCTTTGTAGATATTAATGATCATTATATAGAGGATAGAAATGTTACAATTAATCTTGCAGGTACAAGAAACGCTACAAGCCTTTCTGACCTAGTAATACATTCTGGTTCAGATAATACAGATAGAGGAAGTTCTGGTTTAACAGCAGCTAGTCCTATGGTTAGCGGTTTTGGAAAATTTGAAGAGATAACAAATATTAATTATACTGTTAATGTAGAGACAGAGGAGAATAACTCTAATGAAGCTAAAGAAATTATAAAGAGCATGGGTGGAGAATTAGATAATCCAAATTTAAGCGGAAAGAAGGCAATGTTAGATGCAGATATTGATTTACAAAAAGCTATTTCTAAATTAAATAATAATAATTTATAAAAAATAATCTGTCTCAAGATTATAGAAATTGAGACAGATTATTTTTTTAATCAACAAAGCGACCATGTTCTGGAACGGCAATTTCTTTAAAGTGTTTTACTAACATATCAAAATGTTTTGTTAACTCCTCACCTTTCATAGGCAAACCATGGCTGGTTATTACTAAAGATGGATCTAATTCTTTAAGGCGTCTTACTGATTTTTCTGCTAGATTCCAATCAGTAGTTAAATATGCAGGAGGACCACTTATTTCCTTATTTTGAGTTAATACAGACAACATAGATTCTTGCTTTAATGTTGTAAAGGCATCTCCTACTATTAGAACTCTATCTTTTTTTCTAAATAAAGAAATATGTCCTTGAGTATGACCAGGAGTATGAATCCATATCCAATCATGCATTTCTGGAATGCTGCCATCAGAAGGTAATGGATGTATACGATTACCTAAATCGATAGAATGATGAGGAAATGTAGGAGATAAAAGAGAAACCATTCCCCCACCAACTGTTGAATCACCCTTAGGATAATCTTTTTTTCCTTTCAAATAAGGAATTTCAAGTTCATGGGCATATACAGGTACATCCCAGTGTTTAGTTAGTTTAATAACTGAACCTATATGATCAAAATGTCCGTGAGTAAGTATTATTCCTTTTGGACGACTGTCTTTACCAAAATGTTCTTCTGAAACTTGGATAATAAAATCAGCCGAATTTTCCATACCAGTGTCTACAAGAAACCAACCATCAGGACTACTGATTATACATGCATTTACTATAGTAAACTGTATAAGAATTATATCTTTAGTAATTTCTTCTGACTTCATGGTCATATTTGATATTTTGTGAAGTAACTCAGGAGACATTGCTAAAACCTCCAATCTTTAAAATAGTAATAATAATTATTAGTATGCTTTATAACACATTATTTTATGATAAAATCGATATATTAAATTTAAAATAAAAAGAATAAATGTATTAATAAAATAATTTATTTTTAGTTTTGCTAAATATTAATAAAATTACAGCTCAAGTAGGGAGCTTTAATATTGAATCAAATATGTTATTAAAATCTTTAGGATTTAGGTTAGATGGTGTTCTAAGGGAACATCATGACTTAGATGGGAAATTATATGATGATTATGTATATAGCTTATTAAAAAGAGAATATAAGAAGGATATTTAAAGTAGACTATATTAATAATTAAGTAATTATAAAAAAACATGGATAAAGTGTAGAAGACCTACATATCATCCATGTTCTCTTTATTTTCTTCCAAAAGTTTTTCAATTTGATCTATGAATTCACTAAGTTTTAAATTCAAGTGTTTACTTATAGCAAATAGAGAATTAATAGTTGGCTTTCGTTTACCCCTTTCTAACAAACTAATATATGTTCTATCTAAACCACATCTGTGGGCAAGTTCTTCTTGAGAAAGTTTACATATATGTCTATTATTTTTTAAAACTATAGCTAGAGCTTGTGATAATTCCATCATTTAACCCCTCCTTGAATATTATTGTCAAAAGAATGTGTCAATTAGTCCACGGACTATAGTCTTCAAAGAAAAACTATAGTATAATCTATAACATAGAGAATTAGAAATGATTCCTGCTAAGGGATATACAACAAAAGGGGTTAATATTTATGAAAAATATTAAATTTAATAGTGTTAATGAAAAATTTTTTATAATTTTAGACCAACAATTAAATATTATATATTCAAGTAAGGGTATTAGAGAAGTAGCAAAAACACTTGTTAATAACTTGGAACTAAATAAATATATAGAAAGTAATACCTTTGGGAAAATAACAACGAATGATTATTTAATATATATAGATAAAAAAATCTTAAAAAATAGTATTATTTATTTGATTGAGGTTGAGTTAAGTAATGATAATAGATTATTATTAGATAGTGAATATAAAGATAGATTAACAGGTCTATATAATAGAAACCTGTGGGAAGAGTTAATTCATGATAAACAGAAAGTTTTAAAACTAAATGATTATAAAATAATGCTTGTAATTGATATTGATAATTTAAAAGATATAAATGACTGCCACGGACATTTAGCAGGAGATGAATGTATAAAAAAGGTTGCCAATTCTATAAAAGCCAGTATAGATAAAAATGATCTAGGAATTAGATATGGTGGAGATGAATTTATAATAATTTCTAACTCTAATACAGATAAAAAGCTTACTAAAAACATTGAAAAGAATTTAAGTAGAAACATGAGTAATATAAATATTAATTTGAGTATAGGTAGTGCGTTAATTAATAATATAGAAAGCTTAGAAAATTCTTTTAAAATAGCTGATAAAAATATGTATGAAAGAAAGATTAAGAAAAAAAATAAAAATATAGAAGATGAAATAGAAAAAGTTAGATATAAGCTTAATTCATTAATGAAATCTAATTACCAAGAGACATATGAAGAAGTATTAAGAATTAGTGTGAAGCTAGATAAACTTATTAACAAGCATCTAGAGTCAAAAGAGAATCTAAATAAATTAGACATATTAATAAATAAGATGAATTTAGACAGTAGTGACTAGTTTAAAATTATAATTACATGAAGATTATTGTTAGTTTGTACAATTGAAAGTGAAGATATTTGAAATAATACTTTAGGTTATCATATGAAAAATATATTCTTTGATTTTTTATATAAGAAAATATAATATATATTAATAAGTCTTAAATTAAGGTATTTAAAATGTATCTAAACTTACTAAAAGCTGAAGAAAAAATATTTTATAAGTAAATAAAGACAAAGGAGAAACGACATGGATAAATATAAGGATTTTATAGACAAAATAATAGAATGTATTAAGAAAAACTTTAGCTCTAGCTGGGAAAAGATTTTAGTACAATTTGAAATATCTGAAAGTAGTATGAGAGTTTCTGACAGTATACTATTAAAAGATGGAGAAACTGAGTATTGGAATATACCTGATGAATTATATAAAATATTTAAAGAGATGTGGATTATGACAATGGGAGATGAAAATATAGAATGGGATGAAATAGTTTTTGTAGTAGATAATAAAGATACAATAGTTGATTATTACTATAAAGAACAATCACATATACAAGCACATGAGAAAATGGAGTTTTTTGAGAATAAGTATTTTGGAAAATCTACAAAATAATTAAGAATGTACTTCTTATATAAATAACCCTTCTTATTAGACATATAAAGTAGTTAAAAACTACAATGTTTATTAAGAGGGGTTTAATTATGTTCAGGTAAAAATATATAAAGTATATAAGATATAAGTATGAATATAAGTAGATAAATACTAAATCATTCTTGACAGCAATAATTAAGTAAAATATAATTTAATTAAGTAATTACTTAATTAAATATAAAGGAGTGAAACATGGACAAAATAGTTCAAATATTTAAAGCACTTGGTGATGAAACAAGGCTAAAAATACTGATTATACTTTCAAGGAGAAGGATTTGTGCTAAAGGAATTGCTAAGCATTTAGATATTTCAGAAGCAGCAGTATCACAGCACATAAAAGTTCTCAAAGAATCAGGTATTATTGTTGGGAAAAAAGTAGGTTATTATGTTCATTATGATTTGCAAGAACCAGTTATTTTAGAGATGATAAAGTTCATTGAACAAATTAGTAATGACCATACCATAAGTAGCTGTAAGTTAGGTATCCACATGCCAAATGAATGTAGGATATCATGTAAGGCAAATAAAAATAAGTGTTGTCAAAAAACTATAAGTAAAAATTGAAAGGAGAAAGAATATGAAAGTATGTATTCCAGCTCAAGAAAACAAAGGCGTAGATAGTATAGCTTATAATCATTTTGGATCAGCTCCATTCTTTTTAATTTATGATTTAGAAAAAGAAGAAATAAAAGTAATTGAGAACGGTGACTTAAATCATGCGCATGGAATGTGTCAACCTCTTAAAGCACTTAGAGGAGAATCAGTTGATGCTATTTTAGTTGGTGGAATTGGTGCAGGAGCATTAATGAAGTTAAATAATCAAGGTATAAAGGTATATAAAGTTACTGAAGAAACTGTATTAAAGAATATTGAACTATTAAAAAGAAATGAACTAGCAGAATTTTCGATAGAGAATAGTTGTAACCATCATAACTGTGCACATTAAAGAGATTAATTAGTATTATGTTGAAAAATACACTATGCTCGAAATATATTATATCAGATGATAAATAATAAGAAGTAAGCAATATAAAGAGATATCTTAAATAAAAGCTAGCCAATTTTAAGTCAGACATTCTCTAGCTTTTACCAAGAAATAGACATAATTTGACTTAGATACTATATTGTGATATTCTGTCAATAATCACTAATTTCCATAAATTTGTAGAAAATATATAACACTCTAAATCATTAATGATTTAGAGTGTTATTTTATTTTAATTAAAATTCCAGGAAGGATGATATTTTGAGAGAGGCTTTAAAGATTATAAAGACAAGAACTAAAGAAGAAAAATTATCTAACAATCATAATGAAACATGGAGAGATTGGAAATGGCAAGTTAAAAACACTATAAAAAATGTAGATGATGTAGAAAAAATTTTAGAAATTAGGTTAGATGAAAAAAAGAAAAAACAAATTGAACAAACGTTAGAAAAATTTCCTATGGCAGTAACTCCATATTATTTGTCTCTGATTGATTTTGATAATTATGAGAAAGATCCTATCTTCAAACAAGCATTTCCAGATATAAGAGAACTTAGTATTTCAAAATGTGATATGGAGGACCCTTTAAATGAAGATAAAGATAGTCCTGTAGAAGGGGTTACTCATAGATATCCAGATAGAGTGTTACTTCATGTAAGTAATGTTTGTGCAATGTATTGTAGACATTGTACTAGAAAAAGAAAAGTAGGAGATATCAGTAGTATTCCTTCAAAATCTGAGATATTAAAAGGAATTGATTATATAAGAAATAATAAAAACATTAGAGATGTATTACTATCTGGTGGAGATCCATTTATGCTCTCAGATGAGTATTTAGAGTGGATATTGGATGAAGTATCAAAGATAAAACATGTGGAAGTGATAAGAATAGGAACTAGAACACCAGTCGTCCTTCCATATAGAATAACTGATAAGTTAGTTAATGTTCTTAAAAAATACGATAACATATGGATTAATACACACTTTAATCATCCTAGAGAAATAACTAAAGATTCTAGAATAGCACTTAAAAAATTATCTTCTATAGGAATACCTCTCGGAAATCAAACTGTTTTATTAGCTGATGTAAATGATTGTCCAGGAATAATGAAAAAGCTGGTTCATGAGCTTGTTAAAAATAAAGTAAGGCCATATTATTTATATCAATGTGATCTTTCAGAAGGGCTTGAACACTTTAGAACTAATATAGGAATAGGAATTGAAATAATAGAAAGCTTGAGAGGTCATACTAGTGGATTTGCAATACCAACTTATGTAATTGATGCTCCAGGTGGTGGGGGTAAAATACCGGTGATGCCTAATTATTTAATATCTTGGTCTACAAATAAAGTTGTTCTTAGAAATTATGAAGGTTTAATTACAACATATAAGTTTCCAGATAATTATGAACATACATCTTGTGACTTAAAATGTGATAAGTGTGATTTAACTTTAGATTTAGAGAAACACAAAAAAGAGCATACAGATGGTGTAGCATCACTCTTATCTGATCATGATAGTAGTTTTACAATAGTTCCAAAAAACTTAGATCGTGAAGAAAGAAACAGGTGTTAACTATGACTGATATAGTTGAAAAAGTAGGAAACTCTATAATACAACATGGAAAAGAAAATAATAGAGTGTATATTATGAAAATAGATAAAAACAATACTGAAGAATTGATAAAAAAAGTAGATAAAATAACAGAGCTAAATGAATATACTAAAGTATTCGCCAAAGTTCCATCTTCTGTTAAGAATCTATTCATTAAGAATGGATTTAAAATAGAGGCTAAGGCTGAAAAGTTTTACTTAGGCAAAGAAGATTGCTACTTTATGGGTAAATATTTTTCAGATGATAGGTCTAGAGATAAATTTAGTCATACAACAAGAGAGGTATTGTCATTTTGCAAATCTAAAAAAAGATATGAAAAGCTACCAAGTTTAAATAAAAAATATAAAATTAGAAAAGCTAGATTGGAAGATATAGAAGACATGGCTAAATTATACAAGTTAACTTTCAAGTCTTATCCCTTTCCTATATTTAATAAAGAATATATTGAAAAAACTATGAATGATAATGTAGTATACTTTGGTACTTGGTATGATGAAAAATTAATTTCACTTTCTTCAATAGAACTTTATAAGAATGATTCAAATGCAGAAATGACAGACTTTGCAACGCATCCTGAATATAGAGGAGAAAATTTATCTTTACACCTATTAAATAGAATGGAAAAAGAACTAAGAGAATTAGATATAAAAACAGCATATTCAATATCAAGGTCTGTATCTTATGGTATGAACTCTACTTTTGTAAGAATGGGATATGAATATGGAGGTACTCTTATAAATAACACTAATATAGATGGGCAGATTGAAAATATGAATGTTTGGTATAAATTTTTATAAATGCTAGATATCGAAAGTAATAAGCATTTGTAATTTAGATTTTTTATTATAAAGAGTTAAGTTTTGGCTTGGATCTGTTTAAAGTTGAAACTTAACTCTTTTTTTACTTAATGAATTTAGGATAACAATAAAATATTTTTGTTAAGGTTTTTTACAAGCAATAATTACTTTACAAGTAGAATAAATCTATTCTAAAGATAGAAGAATTAGTGAAAGAGTAAAATATTTAAATAGAATCTATTATATTTTTTGTCTATGAATTGTTATATATATTAAAATAATAAGAATTGATAAAGAAGATCGTAACATATAAAGAAGAGAGAAGTATAAAAGATCATTTAATATATTAGTAATAATACATATATAAGATTTCGATAAACTTAAAGGTATTTAAAGATATACAGTGTTAAATTACTTAGATATTAAATAAAGAATAATAATAACATGTAACATATTTGATAATGATAATCATTATCATTTATAATAAGAATAAGAAGTTAAATAAATAATTTTATCAAAAAAATATTATTAGATATACATATTCATATTAAATTACTTTTGGATATTTATCAATAAGTACTAAAAATATATAACACATATTAATATAGGAGGTAATGATATGAAAAAATTTTTATATTACTTTTTAAGTTTTATACTAATTATCGGATTATCAGGGTGTAATGTCAAAGAAAAACCTAACACATCTAAAGACAATGGAAAAATGAAAGTTGTGGCAACTACGACGATGATTGCAGACTTAGCTAGAAATATAGGAAAAGATAAATTAGAAGTGAAGCAACTAATGGGACCAGGAATTGACCCACATCTTTATAAAGCAAGTGCAGGGGATGTAGATTTAATGTATTCAGCAAATATAATCATATATAATGGTGTACATTTAGAAGGAAAAATGGGAGATGTTCTTAGCAAAATGAAAAATAGCGGTAAAGGAGTATTTTCTTTAGAAGAAGGTATTGATTCTAATAAACTTATATTAGATAAAGATACCAATACTCCTGATCCACATATTTGGTTTGATATTAAGCTTTGGAGTGAATCAGCAAAATATGTTTCAAATGTGTTAGCTGATAATGATCCTAAAAATAAAGATTTTTACATGTCAAATCTAAATAACTATCTAAAAGAATTAGAGAACTTAGAGAAATATGCCAATAGTAGGATTTCAGAAATTGATCCTAATTCTAGGGTACTAATTACTGCACATGATGCTTTTACTTACTTTGGAAAAGCATACGGGGTAGAAGTTAAAGGATTACAAGGAATTAGTACAGCATCAGAAACAGGAACAGGTGATGTGAAACAAATAGCAGATTTTATAGTTAATAGAAAAATTAAAGCTATATTTATAGAATCATCAGTTCCTAAAAAAAGCATTGAAGCTTTACAAGAAGCAGTAAAAAGTAGAGGATTTGAAGTATCAATAGGAGGAGAGCTTTATTCTGATGCATTAGGAAACTATGGAACAGAAGAAGGAACATATATAGGAATGTACAAGAAAAATATTGATACGATTGTAAATGCTCTAAAATAGGAGGAGATTAAAATGAGTGAATTACAAAAAAATGCTTTAAATATCAGAAATCTTTCAACAGCATATCATGATGAATTAGTTCTTAAGGATATAAATATTTCAGTTCCAAAAGGAACATTAGTAGCAATTGTTGGACCTAATGGAGCTGGTAAGTCAACTTTACTAAAAAGTATATTAGGTTTTCTAAAACTGATAAAAGGTACAGTGGATTTTTACGGAAAGAGTTATAGACAAATGAGAAAATCTATAGGATATGTTCCTCAAAGAGGAGCAGTAGATTGGGACTTTCCAACTACAGTAGAAGATGCAGTTTCTATGGGGTTATATGGTAAAATCGGATGGATAAGACGTTTAAAAAAAGAAGATCATAAGAGAGTTGATTTAGCTTTAAAAAGACTTAAAATTGAGAATTTAAGAAAAAGACAAATAGGTCAACTATCAGGCGGACAACAACAGAGAATGTTTTTAGCAAGGGCTGTTGCTCAAGATGCAGATATTTATTTTATGGATGAGCCTTTACAAGGAGTAGATGCTTTAACTGAAAAGGTAATTATAAATATATTAAAAGAATTTAGAGACCAAGGAAAAACAGTAATTGTGGTACACCATGATCTAAGTACTGTAAAAAAATATTTTGATTGGGTGATTATGCTTAACAAGACAGTTATAACTCAAGGAATTGCAGAGGAGAAATTTAATAGTGTTAACATTGAGAAAGCTTATGGAATAAATCAAAATATACTCGAAGAAAGGTGGGGAGTATATGGAGCTAATTAGAGAATTTTTTTCAGACTATACTTTGCAAATAGTTTTAATAGGATCAGCAATCTTAGGTTTTTCAGCAGGAACTGTAGGAACATTTGCACTATTAAAAGGAAAAGGACTACTAGGAGATATGGTATCTCATGCATCACTTCCAGGTATAGTATTAGCATTCTTATTTACAGGTATAAAAGATACAGAAGTTTTATTATTAGGAGCATTGATGACTGGACTTTTATCAGTAATTTTTCTAGAAATATTAAAGAAATATACGAAATTGAAATATGATAGCTTACTAGCAATTATACTTTCTGGATTCTTTGGAATTGGAATAACACTACTAACTTATGTTCAGAAAATACCAAATGCAAATCAAGCAGGTCTTGATAAATTTATCTTTGGGCAAGCTTCAACACTAGTTAAAAAAGATGTGAGTATAATATCTATAGTTTCTATAATATGCTTAACTATGATTATATTATTTTGGAAGGAAATAAAACTCTATATATTTGATGAAGAATATGCAATTACACAAGGTTTTCATAAATCAGTAATAGAAATGATAATTTCTTTCATGATGATAATGATAATAATTGTGGGACTACAAACTGTAGGAGCGATACTTATAAGTTCACTTTTAATAGCTCCAGGAGTGGCTTCACGCCAATGGACAGATAAGCTATCTATAATGGTTGTATTATCAGGAGTATTTGGAATTATTGGTGGGGTATCAGGGACAATTATTAGTTCAGCTTATGATAAGATGCCTACAGGACCATTGATTGTAGTTATCATGACAATAATAGCTTTATTTTCTATAGTTTTTTCTCCAAAAAGAGGTATTTTATTTAGAAATAAAAAACTAAAAAGAGATAGAGAAATATTTTGTGTGGAAGGAGGAGAGTAAATGACACCTCAAATTGAAATACAGATTATTGTAATATTAGTAGCATTATCTTGCGCTCTCTCCGGTGTTTTTCTAGTTTTAAGAGGAATGAGTATGATGACTGATGCTATCGGACATACGGTTCTATTAGGAATTGTTCTAGGGTTCTTTATATCAGGAAGACTAGATTCTCCAATTTTATTTTTAGGAGCAGGAGCTTTTGGAATAGTAACAGCATATGGGGTAGAAGTTTTATCTAAAACTAGATTAATAAAAGAAGATGCCTCTATTGGATTAGTATTTCCTTTCCTTTTTAGTATAGCTATTATTCTTATAACAAGATTTGCAGGTAATGTTCATTTAGATACAGATTCTGTACTTTTAGGAGAATTAGCATTTGCACCTTTAGAAAGAATACAAGCTTTTGGAATGGATATAGGTCCAAAATCTATGGTAGTTATGTCTATAATACTTATAATAAATATTGGCTACTTTATGTTATTTTATAAAGAATTAAAATTGGGTACTTTCGATCCACAATTTGCTCAAGCTGCTGGATTCTCAACATTATTTATTCACTATAGCTTGATGTCAATTGTATCATTTACCTCTGTAGGTGCATTCGATGCAGTAGGAGCAATTTTAGTAGTAGCTTTCATGGTAGGTCCTCCTGCTTCAGCATATTTATTAACTTCTAGATTATTACCGATGATTTTAACAAGTTGTGGAATAGGGGTTATAAATAGTATTATAGGTTATATAGTAGCTATAAACTTGGATATTTCTATATCAGGAACTATAGCATCTACAACATTAGTGACTTTCATAGTTTGCTTTGTTATTTCAGTTTATATGAAATTAAGAAATAGAACACAAAATATAATTATAGAAAGTCATAATTAACTTAAGTAAGATGGAGATTCTACTTTTAAGTTAATTATTAACTAAATATTTTTTTAATAATAAAGAGGTTCACTGACTTAGTATATTAGATTTTGTTGTTTAATGTGTCTAATATTAAGAGGTGAACCTTTTTTGTCTAATAAATTTTATATTTTAATCATTTTATAAGTTAGAACTTAAATATGTAAGAAAGATAAAATTATATATTTGTTCGATAAATGACTAAATTAAAAAGAGTTTATTTTAGAATAATGGACTAGAGTCATGAATACATTAGTAATTAATTAAGAAAGAATGAAATTAGTAATAAGCCATATCGCATAATTTACAATTAGGGTAGATGAAATGAAGAATATTTAGAAATTAGATATTATAAGTTTAAATATAAAAAATATATGACTTCAAAAAAGAAGTCATATATAATTTGTTAGGATATAGTTAAATTTAATTAAAAAAATAAAGTAATATATTTTTAAACCATAATTGAGATTATATTTATAGTAACTTCATAATGGCTAGAACTATCAAGATTAGTCCAGATAGCCAAGATAAATTAATCTTTACTTTTTCAACAACTTTTCTACCTATAAATGATCCTACCAATACAGCAATCATATCAGAAATTAAAGACAATAACACTACTTGTATATAATTAATATTTCCTAAACTACTTCCAAAACCTATAGCCATACCATCTAAGGAAAGAGCTAGCGCAAGATATAAAGCTTCCCTTGAGCTAAGATATTTTGAATTATCAAAATCAGCTTTAGTCTCATCAGCATATATATCTAGTACAAATCTAAAATCAAATAACTTAAAATTTACTTTTTTATTTGTATATGATTTTTTCTTTAAATAGGCCTTAATAATACTTTCAAATAAGTAATATATACCTAGTCCCATTAGTATTGTAAAACTTATTATTATAGTAACATTTTCTGGCAAAATCTTTTTTACTATAGAGCCCAAGAAAAAGGAGATAGCAAGAATTGATGAACAAACAATATTGATAACAGTTACTGATTTAAAAGGTATTTTTATTTTATTTGTTCCATAAGCAATACTAGCTACAAATGCATCTAAACATAGTGCAGATACTAATAATATAGATTGAAGCATAATAGCACCCCCTTAAATTAATCCAGTTATAATATGTTATTAAGATATTTATAAATGGTTACAAGGGGAGTTACTATATGTTAAAATCCTGTATTCAATTATAAGATTAAATAAAAAATAAAGAATTAGTGTATAAGTTATATTGATAAAACTAACAAATGATTGCTAATTTGCTAATAACTTTAAATGGCAAATCCTAAGATATAAACAATGAGAACACTAAAAACTGCTACGCTCATAAGACCTTTATTAAAATATGCTAGTATTATGGCTACAAGAGTTCCTGCTATTCCTGTATAAATATTATTTGTTGAATATATTATTGCTGGAAAGGTCATAGCTCCTAGAACAGCAAAAGGAACATAATATAAAAAAGATTTTAGGAACTTTGAATTAATTTCTCTTTTCATAAGGACTATAGGAATTACCCTAGGTATGTACGTTACTATACACATAATAAGTATATATATAAAAGTTTTAGTCATTTTAATCCTCCCTTGGAAAAACTATTGCACCAAATGCTGAGGCAATTATAGTTGCAATTATGATTACCCATCCACTAGAAATTTTACTTATTAAAGGTACATATCTAAAAATCAGACTTATAGATACAGATACAACTATTACACCTAGAACCTTTTTACTATTTCTAGCTTCAGGCACTATAAGAGCCAAGAACATTCCATACAAAGCTATTCCCATAGCATTTTGAAGTCTTGTAGACAAAAATGTAGAGAAAATTGCTCCCGTAAGCGTACCTAAAGCCCATGCTAAATATGAAGTAATTATTAGTCCCATCATATATGGAAAAGTAACTTTTTCTTTTTCAAGAGATGCTACTGTAAATGTTTCATCTGTTATTCCAAATGCCATAATAAGTTTTTTAGAAAGTGGCATTTTAACAATTTTTTGAGAAAGAGATAATGACATGAGCATATATCTTATATTTATAATAAATGTAGTTACTGCAACTTCTAAGAAAGTTCCATTTGAAAGAATAATATTAGTTCCTGCAAATTGTCCTGCTGAAGTAAAGTTAGTTAAGGATATCACCAGTGCAGTTAATGGATCCATTCCTCCATTTGATGCCATAATTCCAAAAGTAAATGAAACTGGAAAATATCCCATTGCTATAGGAAGTGATTTTTTTACTCCTATTAAAAATTTACTTTTCGAATCATTAGAATTAAAATCTAATGTTTTTTCTAAAATCTGTTCAGTTTGTTTCAATTTAGTATCACCCTGTCCTTTAATTATTTCCAATATATTGTACCATAAATTATAAATAAGTCTTTATTTAAATGAAGATATAGATTTAAAATGAATAGAATTTTCTATAATACTTAGATTTAAGCAATATACCATATTAGATTATTAGGCTTTTAATGAACAATAAAGTATCGAAAATATTAAATAAGAATATGGTAATATATAGATATAAGAAGATGTTAGATGGAGGTATATATGAAAGTTGAAATCTTAAAAATTGGACAAGTAGAAGAAAGTAAATTAAAGTTTGCAGTTATTAGCACTCGTTTTCAAAATAAATGGGTTTTTGTGAGACATAAAGATAGAGATACATGGGAGATACCAGGAGGCCATAGAGAAATAGATGAGAATATAAATGATACAGCTAAAAGAGAGCTATTTGAAGAAACAGGTGCAAAAATTTTTAAAATAGAACCAGTATGCGATTATTCTGTTACAAAGGAGAGTGTAACATCATTTGGTAGATTGTTTATTTCAGAAGTTAGTGAGTTTACAGATTTACCTAACTTAGAAATAGGTGAATTAAGATATTTTAATGAGCCACCAAGTAATTTAACATATCCGGATATTCAGCCATATCTATATGAACAGACTATTTTATTTTTAGATAACAGCTTTAATAATATGAGAATCTAGGCCTATATATTTTAAATAATTAGGAGTGATATGTATTGGAACTCACAGATAAAAATCAATACTTAAGAAGTATACAGCTAAATAGAGAAAAGATAAAATCTTTTAAAAAATATCCATTTAACTTACCTGCTATTAAAAACTTATCAAATCTAAAATTCCATCCTAATGTTACATTCATTGTAGGTGAAAATGGAATGGGAAAGTCAACTATTTTAGAAGCAATCGCTACAGCCTATGGTTTTAATCCAGAAGGAGGTACAAGGAACTTCAATTTTTCTTCAAGAGCTTCTCATTCAGAGCTCTGCAATCATATTAAAATGGTTAAAGGAATTAAAAGACCTAAGGACGGATTTTTTCTACGTGCAGAAAGCTTCTATAATCTTGCAACTACTATTGAGGAACTTGATGAAGACGTTGGTGGGCCTAAAATCATAGATTCGTATGGTGGATGTTCTCTACATGAACAATCTCACGGTGAATCATTTTTTTCAGTTTTTATAAATAGATTTAGTGGTCAAGGACTTTATATATTAGATGAACCAGAAGCAGCATTATCTCCTTCACGACAGATGACTATGATTACTAGGATACATGAATTAGTTAGACAAGAATATCAGTTTATTATTGCTACGCATTCGCCAATTATAATGGCATATCCTAACTCAATTATATATCAGATAAAGAATGGATTTGAAATAACTAGATATGAGGAAACAGATCATTATGAGACTATGCATGCTTTTTTAAATAATAAAGGTAAAATGTTAGAGATTCTTCTAGGATAGTAAAATAAAATATAGAACAGATAAATATACGTTAAGATAAAATTAGTAAATAATTATAAAAGCAATAAATTATTAGACATTAAAACCTAATATATTTTGATTTTTTACAATACTGGTGATATTATTTAAATATAATAGCTTTAAAATATAATTGATATTTTTTCAATCAAGATAATAAGAATATATACAATAAAGTATTATTTTTTTACCTACGATATACTTATAAAAACATAACGTTAAATATATGGCATTATAAATTATGATTAGCAACTCAAAATAATGAATGATATTAACTGATACTTAGTTATAATTCACCTCATAAGAAATAGCTTTCAAAACAAATACTTACTCAGAATTAATTCTATTAAAGAATAAATAAATACTATTAAAATTCAAGTAGATTTTAAAGAAAATTTATAGGAATCATATATTATCATAAATATTTATATATTCACAAATCATGAAACTAGAATGTTGTTGTCAGAATGAAAATATTTAATATTGATATTCTATGCGAATATAAAGAGCTAATTATTCATATAGATGAAAAGATGTCATAAAATAATTAATTAGTATTAAAGGAGATTAATATGTGGGAAATTTATGATAAATTAATAGAACCTATACCAGAAGATATATATGTTGAAGATTGTATAATGGGACTTAGATGGACGTATATAAAAGGGAAAAACTCTGGAATTGCTTTGACTTTTAGAGATGGTCTAAGAGAGAGTAGTATTTTAGGAAAAATTAAAGGGATGAGACTAAAAGAATTATCAACTTATGTTAAGTCATGGAATTTTACAGAAGCAAGCTTAGGTCTTTCAGCTATAAACTCTTTCTACAATACAGTTGAGCATGCAGAAAAATTAGGAGCAAACTTTTCGGAAGGTAGAAAAAATGATATATTTACAGAATCAATAGATGAAATTAGAGGTAAGAATGTAGCTGTTATAGGGCATTTTCCAGATTTAGAAAAAATAGAATCTATATGTAACTTGTCTATATTAGAAAGAAGACCTAGCAAAGGTGATTTACCAGATTGTGCTTGTGAATACATATTAAAAAATCAAGATTTTGTTTTTATAACAGGAAGCACATTAGCAAATAAAACGTTACCAAGATTACTTGAATTATCAAAGAATGCAAAGGTAATTTTAGTTGGACCAAGTGTACCTGTGGCTCCTATTTTGTTTGACTATGGAGTGAACACTCTAGCAAGTGCTGTTATAGTTAATGATAATTTAATTCAACAAGCAATTAAGGAAGGTGGAAGTCATCAAATATTTGATTTAGGTGGAAAGATGGCAAAGATTAAGAAGAAAGACTAATAATACATCACTACTTAAATATTATAGTAAAAGATATAATAAATATGATAATATATTAAGACAATGTAATATAAAAAACTACAAAATAAGAATTACCAATATACACAAATTGTAGATTAATAATTAAACATAAAAGTATAGGTGGTGATAAGATGAATCCATTTTCAATAAGTGATGTATATCTTGATAAAAATGGTAGACGAACGTTAGATATAAATCCTCTTTCAGAAAACTACTGTAGCTTTGACTGTGTTTTTTGTCCATTAGGAAGAACTAAAGTTAAAACTGATAAGACATTTAGCTTTAATGAAACTGAAAGCTTTATAAAAAGACTTGAAGCTATACTTAAAACTGAAAAAATTGATATTGTTTTTATCAATCCAGATGGAGAATCACTTGCAAATAACAGAATCTTAGATGTTATAAACTTAATTAAAAAGTATAAGGCTAATGTAAAACTATTATCTAATGGTTATATATTTAATATTGAAGAATTTAAACACATATTAAATCAATGCGATGAAATAATTGGAGAACTTGCAGTAACTAATGAAAAAGACTTTCAGAAGTTACAAAGACCTATAAATGGATATACTCTTGAAAACTATATATCTAATATGGAAGAATTCAACAATCAATATAATGGGAAATTTATACTTGATATAACTATATTAAAAAACTATTCAGATGATTATGATTCTATTCAGAAATTTAAGAATGCTATTAATATGATTAAGCCAGATGAAATTTATGTAGAAACTCCTTCAAAAGGTAAATTAGGAAAAGCATTTGGAGTTAGTGAAGAAAAGCTTAAAGAAATAAGTAGTCATTTAAAGCATTAATTATAATAAAAAATAAAGTAGAAAAAATATATTTCCTGGGGAATACTTAGGAAATAATAAAAAAAAGCTATAGTAAAGTTTTACTATAGCTTTTTTTATTATTTAATGATTTTATTTCTTGTAATATAAACAAGAATCAAAATGAAAAAAGTATATATTTTAATTTTTAACTATTATAACTATATATAAAAGTATGCATTTGTTGACACTTTGATTTTTATAGGATAAAATATACAAATTAGTTATAAAATAATTTATCTGCCATAATTAAATAAATTATGTCAATATTATAATTTTTACACTTTAATTGTCTCTAAATTTGCTATAGTTATTAAAATATTTTATAACTTAATAAATTAAAAGCGTTTAAGGGGGAGAAATTAGTGGTAAAGACAGGGTCTGCAATAGTAGACACATCAGAAAAATTATTAAATGATGGTAGACAAGAAGAACTAGATCTTGCAAGAGGATTTGCGATTTTATTTATGATTATAGTTCACATTCTTGAAACCTTTTCTACAGATTTAGTTTATTATTCAAAGTTTGGAGTATTTATAGAATTCTTGGGATCACCTCCAGCTGCACCTGTATTTATGTTTCTCTTAGGAATTGGAACTATATATTCAAAAAGACAAACTCCATCTAAGCTAGTTAAAAGAGGAGTATTTTTATTTATTGGAGGATATGTACATAATATATTTCGTAGTACCATACCATATTATCTAGGCGTTTATCTTAATATAATTAAAGCAGGAGATCCAAATTATACTTCTGTTCTTAATACTCTTGATTTTGATATTCTTCAATTTGCTGGGCTGGCACTTATATTCATTGCCATACTTAAAAAACTAAATACAAATATTATTTTTTATCCAATAATAGGGATACTAGTATCTATTGTTTCTCCTTTTTTATGGGGAGCTAAAAGTGGTATATTCGCTATTGATTTACTTACTTATCCGTTATTTGGAACTGAATATTATATATATTTCCCATTCTTTCCTTGGATAGTTTATCCACTCTTTGGAGCTTTCTTTGGATACTTTTTAATACGAACAGAAAATAAAGATAGACTTTATAATATAAGTGCTATATTGTCTATAGTTGTTTTTGTTATAGGTGCAGTATATATGTATAACAATCCAAGTATTGACTTAGGATTAAAAGATGAGGGGAATTACTATAGACATGGAATATTAGGTGTTTGTATGTTTACTTCAATAGTTTTAATTTGGACTACCATATTAAATTATGTAAAAGATAAAATTCCAAAGGCTATTAAGTCTATTATGTATTTTTGGAGTAGATATGTAACAGAAATTTTTGTAATCCATTGGATATTAATTGGTATAGCTATTCTAATACTTGGTCTAAATAAAATGGACCTATTAAGTACTATAATTGCTATGATACTGAGTGTAATTATTACAGATAGAGTGACATTTTTATATGTAAATAAAGTAAAGAAAAAATTAAGAAAAAATTAAGATAGAGAACAATGGATTTGAGTTATTAATTTTGATATAATCAATAAAGCAACTATCTTAAAGTTTAATAGTTTTGATCTAATTTTAAAAGTTAGAATGAATTAATAACTATATAAAGTTCATTCTAACTTTTATTATTTTGTATATTTAATACAGAATCTGTACATTGTATTATTTACATGTAAATTGTTACTTGTTGTATGAAAAGACTTCTATATTATAAAATATGAAATGCTAAAAAAATAACATTTATATATAAGATATTAAAGTATTATTAAAAAATATACCGTCTATATAGAGAAATTGAGTTTAAATTAAAATAATGTAATTTGAAATTTTACTAAAAATCATTAAAATATTATTTAGGTTATAATGTAGGGGGGAGTATACTTGAAAAAGGGTAAATCTAAAGAGGTATATATATTATTAACTTATACAGGAACTCTTTTAAGCAAATTAATAAGATTATATACAAAGATACAATATTCTCATGCATCTATCTCGTTAGATAAGGATCTAACAGAATTATATAGCTTTGGTAGAAAAGTTCCTAGGAACCCTTTTATAGCAGGTTTTGTTAAAGAAGACATTAAAGAAGGTGTGTATTCTATCTTTTCAGATACTATATGTGCAGTGTACTCTTTGGAAATTTCAGATGAACAATATAATAAATTAAAAGAAAACATAGAAGCTTTTAAATTTAATAGTAACAATTATAGATATAATCTTTTAGGAATAGTAGGAATTCCTTTGAACATTAAGATTAAAAGAAAAAATCACTTTTTTTGTTCTCAATTTGTATCGACGGTCTTAAAAAATAGTAATATTTATTTATTTGATAAACCTGTTGAACTTATTACTTTAGAAGATTTTATAAAATGTGAAAAGCTTAAAGTTGTATATGAAGGATACTTAAAAGAATATGAATCAAGTAGATTATTAGCTAGTGTATAAATTATTAATTATATTAATATAAACTCCTTTCTCAATGATATTTAATTCTAATAGAAAGGAGTTTTATATTTATATATTTAGAAAAGCTTCTTTATAAAATAAAACTATATGAATTTTATTAAAATTTTTATTTAATATTTACGATATTGACTAATATAAGAAATATAAAAATTTTTTATAATACCGTACTTTATATATTGTGATTTATTACATATCATAGTAAGAAATGCAGATTAAAATCATAAAAATAGTTAAAAATTTACTATAAACACTGATGATAAAACTCTACTCTTTAAATATTAGTTATTGGACTACTAATAGAGATTGATAAGTTTTTATGTATACTATAAAGTTATGTATAAGATATATCTTTTTTAGTACTACCTTATAAGCACTACTCATAAGATAATTAAATTTAATGGGGTGATTTTATGAGGAAAAAAGGTCTTTTGAGTATTGATTGGGACTATTTTATACCGATGAAAAATGAGTGGAATGGTTCTTATCTTGAAAATCAAAACAATATAAACGATCAATGGTACCGTAGATATTTAGAATGTAAATTTCATGGAGAAGATATAGAAAAAATAGTAGATGTAAGTAATGAAGTAAATGATTTTTGGAGTAAAATACGTAAAAAATTTAGAATTAATAAAGATGTAAAAGTATATGTTTCTGAATCCCATAAATTATCGTATAAATTAGCAATAGACCATTCATGCCAATGTGTATATTCTTTTGATGCACATTCCGACTTAGGATACGGAAGTTGCGATTCCATTTATTTTCAAACTAATTGTTCTAACTGGCTAGGGAAACTACTCAAAAATAATCTTATAGAAAAAGCTCATATCATATATAGTCCATATTCATTTGAAAAACAAGAAGATTTTGAAGAAATAAGTAAAAAATATAGTTTGGATTTTGCAAATTTAGAGAGTATAAAAGAAAATGAAAATGAAGAAATCACAGTAATTCATATTTGTAGGTCTGGAGCTTGGACACCACCATGGTTGGATAAAAAGTTCTATAACTTTATAAAAGAGCTCAATATACCTTATGAGGTAATTGACTGTCCAATGAGAAAATGGGATATTAAAAATTTAAATCTATCAGATCAAATAAATTATATGTTGTGCTCGTAAAAATATAAAAATAATATATATGATCTTAATATAAAAAAGAATACTATAATTGTGACCTTATAAATGTACTTAAATCATTTAAGTATATTTATAAGGTTTTTTATTTGAATAAACTAGATCTCAACAGAAACAATTAAAGCATTCAAATACATTAATTAAGATTCAAGCATTTTCAAAAGTAGAACTATCTTTTCATTATGATTTCTGATGTTGTAATGGAATATTTTAAAATATATAAATTATTTTATACGAACTTGTAAAATGTGAGTAATATAAATGATACATGGGTATATAATAATGAAAATCATTATCAGAAAGAAGGTAGATATATATGTGTAGTAGTCCACTACTTAAAATAGAAGATCTTGTAGTATCTATAGAAGAGAAAGATATATTAAAAGGACTTAACCTAGAAATAAACCAAGGAGAAGTGCATGTAATAATGGGACCTAATGGTGCAGGAAAATCAACACTTGGAAATGTATTAATGGGTCACCCACAATACCAGATAAATAGTGGTAGTATCAATTTTGAAGGCCAAATCATAAATGATATTCCAGTAGATGAAAGAGCGAAGAAAGGTATATTTCTTTCATTTCAATATCCAGAGGAAATATCAGGAGTAACAGTAGAAAACTTTTTAAGAACTGCTAAGATGGCAATTTCTGAAAAGTTCATATCAATAATGGAATTTCAAAAAGAACTTAAAGAAAAGATGGATTTACTCAAGATACCACATGATTATAAGGATAGATATTTAAATCTAGGTTTTTCTGGAGGAGAAAAAAAGAAAAATGAAATTTTACAAATGTCTATATTAGACCCTAAATTGGCTATACTGGATGAAACAGATTCAGGATTAGATGTAGATGCTGTAAAAATAATATATGAAGGAATAAAAAACTTTTCAGATGGTAAAAAATCTTTCTTAGTAATAACACATTACAATAAGATATTAGACTATTTAAATCCAGACTATGTTCACATACTAGTAGACGGAAAGATAGTAACTACAGGTGATGTAAAACTTGCACAGGACATAGAAAAAATGGGATATGAGAATTTTAAAAAGCAACTAGGTCAATAAGGAGAGATAAAAATGGAAGATAGAAAAAAGACTTATGTTGAAGATATAGATAGAAGCATATATGACATAGCTAATGAAGAAAGACATAGATTTACTACAGTGAAAGGACTCAGTGAAGAAGTAATAAAAGAAATATCAAGACAAAAAGATGAGCCAAAGTGGATGCTGGATCTTAGGTTAAAATCTCTTCAGATATATAATAGTAAGCCAATACCTAAATGGGGTCCAGATCTTTCGGATTTAGATATAGATAATATAGTTCATTATGCAAAACCTGATACTGAAATGAATCATTCATGGGATGAAGTACCTGAAGATATAAAAGATACTTTCGAAAGATTAGGAATTCCACAAGCAGAAAGAGAATCACTTGCAGGAGTTGGAGCTCAATATGATTCTGAAGTTGTATATCATAATCTTAAAGAAGACTTGATAAAACAAGGAGTAGTTTATCTTGATATGGAAAGTGGAATTAAACAATATGAAGAATTAGTAAAGAAACATTTCATGACTCTTATAACTCCTCAAACACATAAATTTGCAGCACTACATGGAGCAGTATGGTCAGGAGGATCATTTGTATATGTACCAAAAGGTGTAGATGTAGATATTCCATTACAATCATATTTTAGACTTAATGCAAAAGGAGCAGGACAATTTGAACATACATTAATAATAGTCGATGAGGGTGCTAGTCTTCACTTTATAGAAGGATGTTCAGCACCAAAATATTCTGTTCAAAATCTTCATGCAGGTGCAGTAGAACTATTTGTAAAAAAAGGATCAAGATTAAGATATTCTACTATAGAGAACTGGTCAAGAAATATGTATAACCTTAATACTAAAAAAGCACTAGTTGAAGAGAATGGAATAATAGAGTGGGTTTCAGGATCATTTGGATCAAAGATATCAATGCTTTACCCTATGAGTATTCTTAAAGGAAGAAAAGCAAAATCAGAATTTACTGGAATAACTTTTGCATCTACAGGTCAAATATTAGATACTGGAGCAAAAGTATTAATGGCTGCACCAGAAACATCTTGTACTATAAATTCAAAATCCATATCTAAATCGGGTGGAACTGCAATTTATAGAGGTCTTTTAGAAGTCTCAAAGAATGCCGTTGGAGCTAAAGCCTCTGTAAATTGCGAATCTCTGATGTTGGATAATGAGTCTAAATCAGATACCTTACCAATAATAGCTTTAGATAATGATGATATAGACATAGGGCACGAAGCCAAAATAGGGAGAATAAGTGATGAAAGTATATTCTATCTAATGAGTAGAGGGATAAGCGAAGAAGAAGCTAAATCAATGATAGTTAGAGGATTTGTAGAGCCTATAACTAAAGAACTACCATTAGAATATGCTGTAGAGTTAAATAATCTTATAGATATAGAATTGGAAGGGACTATAGGTTAGGAGTGATGAAAATGTTACGAGAACTCACAAACAAAGAATTACAAGAATATAAGTCAATCCCAAATCCTTTCTGGAAAAGAATAAAGGAAGAGATATTACTACCAGAAGATGTTTTATCATATAATAAAAATATTATTCTAGATAAGAAGACTGATGGAATTATAGACAGCATCAGGAATCTAGATATTAGATATATGAAATATTTAAATACAAATAAAAGATATGGACTAGGTGAGAAATTTCTAAGATTATCAGAATATTTTTCAAATACAGGATTCTTAATAGATGTTTCTCCTAATAGTAGAGAAAACAAAGTCAATATAGATTTTAGTATAGATAAAAAGAATCCTATGATAATTGATCACAATCTTATAGTATGTAGAGAGAATAGTAATTTAGATTTATATATAAAATATGAAGATGATGAAACTAACGGATTTCATAATGGATTTACAAAAATATATGTTGAAAAAGGATGTAATATAAATATATATAAGGTACAAAAATATTCAAAGAACACAGAAAATTTTGACTCTAATGTAGTTTTCGTAGAAGAAAATGCTAATGTAAATATAATAGATATTCAGCTAGGGTCTAAACTAAAAGGAATTAACTATAATGTTGAACTAATAGGGGACAATAGTTCTTGTGAAATAAAATCCTTATATACTGGAACAGAAGATGACAAAATGGACTTTAGTTATGATATTAAGTTTTTAGGAAAAAGAACTAACGGCTATGTAGAATCAAAAGGAGCACTTTCTGATAATGCATGGAAAGTTTTTAGAAGTACAATAAACTTTGTAAAAGGATGTAAAAAATCTCGAGGTGGAGAAAGTGAATATGTAACTTTATTAAGTAAAAACGTAAAAGCGCATGCCATACCAGCACTATTTTGTACAGAAGATGATGTTATAGGAGAACATGCTGCTAGTGCAGGACAAATAGATGATAATAAAATGTTTTATCTTATGAGTAGAGGCTTGGATAAAAATATTGCTAAGATTTTAATAGTAGAATCTACTTTTAAACCTATACTAGATAGACTACCAAATGAACGAATGAGAGAAGAAATAGTTAAGCATGTTAGACGTATGTTAGGAGGAAAATAAGATGATTAATTATAAAAAAGACTTTGAAGTCCTCCAAAAAGAAGTTAATGGAAGTACAATTGCATATTTGGATAATGCAGCTACTACTCAAAAACCTAAGCAAGTAATAGAAGCCATTAGAAACTATAATAAAAATTATAATGGTAGTCCTCATAGAGGAGCTCATTATTTAAGTATAAAAGCAACTGAAATATACGAAGAAACTAGAAAAAAGGTATCAGAATTTATAGGTGCTAGCAAATCAGAAGAGATCATATTTACAAAAAATGCTACAGAATCCTTGAATCTTTTAGCTTATTCATATGGATTAAATCAGTTAAAAGAAGGAGATGAGATTGTATTAGGTATTACAAATCATCATAGCAATATAGTACCTTGGCAAATGATATCAGAAAAAACTGGAGCAAAAATTGTATATATAATGAGTGATAAGAATGGTCAATTGAAAAAAGAAGAAATAGAAAGTAAGATTAACAAAAAAACCAAAATAGTAAGTGTATCCCATGTAAGTAATACATTTGGAATAATACATCCAGTAGAAGAAATTATTAAAAAAGCAAAAGAATTTTCAGCAACAGTAATAATAGATGGAGCTCAAAGTATACCCCATTTAAAAATAGATGTAAGCAAACTTGATCCAGACTTTCTAGTTTTTTCTGGTCATAAAATGTTAGCTTCTATGGGAATAGGGGTCCTGTACGGAAAGTTTGAAAAACTTAAAGAGATGAGTCCATTTTTATTTGGGGGAGATATGATAGAGTATGTTGACCTTTATAAAACAACATATGAAGAAATTCCTTATAGATTTGAAGCTGGTACTCAAAATGTAGAAGGCGTAGTTTCTCTCTCAGTAGCTATAGACTATCTTAATAATATAGGTATGGAAAACGTAGAAAATAAAGAAAAAGAATTATTAAAATATACTTTAAGTAGATTAAAAGACAAACATTTTATTGAATTACATGGTGGTAATGATACCAGCTATAGAACTGGGATAGTGTCTTTTAATATAAAAGACGTTCATCCTCATGATGTAGCCACAATATTAGATGAGTACAATATAGCCATAAGATCAGGACATCATTGTGCACAACCTTTTATGAAATCTATGGGTTTTAACTCTACTTGTAGAATAAGCTTCTATTTTTATAATACATTTGAAGACATAGATAGATTTATAGAAGCAATTGAAAAAGTTAGGGGGTATCTAGGATATGAGTCTTAACGAAATATATAGTGAGTTAATAAGATACCATAACAAGAATCAATTAAATAAAAAAGAGATACCTAATGCTACTATATCAGAAAGAGGACATAATCCAAGCTGTGGAGATGACATAACACTACATTTAAAGCTAGAAGAAGATATTATTATAGATGCTGGATTTTCAGGGATTGGATGTGCGATCTCTCAGGCTTCAACGTCTATAATGATTGATTTAATAAAAGGAAAAAATATAAATGAAGTTGAGAATATACTAAATACTTTTCTAGGTATGATAAAAAAAGAGGTAGAAGATGAAGATCAACTAAATATATTAGGAGATGCAATATACTTAAGAAATATATCTAACATGCCAGCAAGAGTAAAATGTTGTGCACTTCCTTGGCACTCTTTAAAGGTATCATTAGAAAGAATTAAATAAAAATGAAATAATAAAAGAAGATAAGAACTCCTTTCTGTTTATAATTATTTTGACAGAAAGGAGTTTTCATATTTAAATAGACGCTTTAATATGAAAATATCCAATTTTGTAAATAACGCAACAAAAATGCAAAAAATTGTTTTTAACAGCCGATTTATATTATAATGATATAGTCTATTATTTCAAGAAGAAAATATATAAAAAATTAAATAAACAAAGGAGGTAAAAAATGAAGTGGATAAATAGGTTGAAAATATCACACAAGCTCATAATATCTTTTCTTATAATATCTTCATTTATAGGAATAATAGGAGCAATTGGACTGATTAATATGAGAAAAATAGATTCCAATGGTAGTTCAATGTATAAGGATAATTTTATGGCACTGTCAAATGCACATAATATAAAAGAAGTACTTTTAGAAATAAATGAAAATTTACTATTTATTCTTCTTGAAGTAAATAGAGATCAGATTGATCAGGTAGAAAAAAAGGTTAATGAATATGTAAAGGAAGATGATAAATATATAGAAGAATTTGAAAAAATGAATTTATCATCAGAAGAAAAAGAAAAAGTAAATCAGTTTAAGGAAGAGTTAAATGATTATAGACAAGCTAGTAGTAAAGTTGTTGATTTAATTAAGCAAAGTAATTATAAAGAAGCACAAGAAGCTTTTACAGAAGTAAAAGAATTTAGAGATAAAATGTTTACTTCACTTGATAAAATTTTAAGCATAAACACTATAAAAGCTAAGGAAGCAGATAAAGCTAATGAAAGCATTTATAAAAAATCTGTAAGCATTACGAATGTTATAGGCATATTTACTATATGTCTTGCTGTAATACTAGGACTTTTAATATCATTTAATATTTCAAATAGGTTAAAAAATATAATTAATTTTACTAATAAATTTGGAGATGGAGATTTAACGCAAAAATTAGATATTAATGGGAATGACGAAATATCTGAATTAGGTATGTACATAAATAAAGCAGTAGAAAATACAAGAGAGTTATTACTTGAAATAGCATCATGTTCTAATGATGTGAGTTCTTCAAGTCAAGAATTATCAGCCACTATGGAAGAAATATTGTCAAGTATAGAAGAGATAAATCTTTCATCTAATGACATTGCAAGTGGTATAGAAGAACTTAGTTCGACAATAGAAGAAGTCAATGCTTCAACAGAAGAGATAAATATCATGACTAAAGATTTGGAAAGTAAAGCTAATAACAGTAGTAAATTAGCAAAAGAGATATTTAGTCGTTCTATCAATGTTAAGAATAAAGGAGCCAGCTCTATAGAGAACGCAAACATTATTTATAATGAAAAATATGAGACAATAATTAAAGCAATAGAAGCTGGAAAAATTGTAGATCAAATTCAAGTTATGGCTGAAACTATAGGAAATATAGCATCTCAAACAAATTTACTTGCTCTAAATGCAGCAATAGAAGCTGCAAGAGCTGGAGAGCATGGTAAAGGATTTGCAGTAGTAGCTGAAGAAATACGTAGTCTTGCAGAGCAATCAACAACAACTGTATCAAATATTACAGACATAGTAGAAAAAGTTCATCAAGCTTTTGATAATCTTTCTAAAAATTCAAGTGAAATTTTAGGGTTCATAGAAAAAAATGTAAGACCTAATTATGAATTACTTTTAAAGACAGGTACAGATTATGAAGAAGATTCTAAAATTGTAAACAATATGTCAGAAGAGATTGAACTATCAACTCAAACAATGGCACAAACTATATCGCAAATTTCAGAATCAATACAAAGCGTTTCTGCAACATCTGAACAGTCGGCTGTTAGTTCAAATACTATAACAAATAGTATAAACCAAACTACAGATGCAATAGAAGGAGTATCTAAATTGGCTCAAACTCAATCTGAACTTTCTGAAAAACTTAATAACATGATTAGAAAGTTTAAATTAAACATGCATAATATCTAAAGATACATATTGGATACGTATTATTAATATAAAAAAGCTTTTGAAGTATCATGTGATACCTCAAAAGCTTTTTATACATTTGAACAAAGTCATAGTATAGAAGTATTTTCAAAAGAGTTATAAATCTGAAAAATAACTATATTAGTAGATAATCTTTAAAGATTATTTAACAAGTGACATATTCCTATTATCTTTTTAACATCTAGTACAAAAGCAATACCTTTTCCAGGCTTATTAATGTCTACTGCATCAGATATCTCTTTTAAAACTTTCTCAGTTTTTTTATTATCAATTAAAGTTAGGACTATTTCTTTTTCTGGTTCTATTGAGATTCCAAAGAGCTTCTTTGTCTCGTGAATACCAGAACCACGTCCGCTAATAATAGTTCCTCCTTCCGCACCAGCCTTTTTACTAGCGTCAATTACATCAGAAGAATAGCCTCTATTTACAATCGTAACAATCAAATCAAACTCATTATTAGCTTCCATAATTGTTAAATCCCTCCGTATTATTATTTTATACTAACTTTCTTGATTAGTTTCCTCATTACGTCTTTTTTCTTTTAATTCATACAAAACCCCTAAGATTAAAATAGATAAAGTAGGAGTTAGAGCTACTAATGAAATCATACCAAAACCATCTACAAGAGGATTTCTTCCTTCTAATACAGAAGCAAATCCTACAGCCAAAGATGAAATAAAGGTAACTGTCATAGGACCTGTAGCAACCCCTCCAGAATCAAAAGCAATTCCTACAAAAGTACTATCAACGAATTTAGTTAGTATAAAAACTAATATATATCCAGGTATAATAAAATACCATAGAGATATACCTTTTAAAATTTTAAACATAGACAATGCTACAGATATGGCTACTCCTATAGAAAGGAAATAGAGCATTATTTCATTTCTAATATGTCCGGATGAAGCCTTTTCAACTTCTATATTTAATACACGAACTGCAGGTTCAGCGAATGTTACAACAAAACCTAGAACAAAGCCTATGGGAATTAGCGCCCAACTGTAACTCGTAGAACCAATAGTTGTACCTATATATTCTCCAATAGGGATGAAACCAATATTTACTCCTTGGAGAAATAAAACAAGACCAAAGAAAGTAAACAAAAAACCTTTTGAAATATTTAGGTATTGCTTCTTTGGAAGCTTAATCCAGAAAAATTGGAATAAGCTAAATACAGCAAACAAAGGAAGTAAAGCTAATAATACGTCTTTAAATATAGTAGAAAAACCCGTAAAAATAGACTGTATCATTTGAATATCACCCCTAGAATAAGCATAGAAAGAATAGGTCCAATAAAAGCTAATCCTACTATTCCAAAGCTGTCATTTGACGATTTTTTACTTTGAGTAACAGAGGTAATACCTACTCCTAGTGATATGAAAAAGGGAACTGTTAATGGTCCAGTAGTAACTCCTCCAGAATCAAAAGAAATTGGAACAAATTCTGGTGAAGTAAAACTTGCAAGTATGAATAATATTCCGTAGCAAGTTGCAAATAGGTATGCAAGTGGAACATTAAATATAATTCTAATTAGAGATATTATGATAAATATACCTACACCTAATGCTACAACAGCAATTAATAGGTTTTTTGAAATAGTTCCCTCAGATATATTATCAACTTGATTTGCTAATACTTGTACATTGGGTTCAGCTACTGTAATAACAAGTCCTATAACAAAGCTGCAAAGTAGTATTAGCCATAGTTTACCATTTTCCATTAAGGAACTTCCAATTAGTTCACCTACTTTTAATAGACCAACTTTTACTCCAATGAGAAATAAGAATAATCCACCCATAACCATAATAGAACCAGCTATAAACTGTATTAAGGTATCTTTGGGAAATTTCAACATAGTCATTTGAAGTAATAGTACAATTATAGTTATTGGTAGTATCGCATAAATAACTTCTAAGAAAACTTCTTTAAGGTTCAATAGTCGATCCCTCCTAGTCATATAAGTCATATTCAATTGTCAAATAACTTATAAATAACTAGATGAGTCATTTATGACTACTCCCATGAAAATATGACATAAAAAATTCTTCTTTAAAATTTATTAAATTATTAAGTTTTGAATTTTTTAAAGATATATAACGACATGGATATAATCTGAATCCATGTATTAGATTTTCATAATAAAGTCCATTTTCATAAGGAGATAAACTTAACTTCTTATGATCTATATGATTTAAGGCTGAAGAGAATCCAGTTTTAGAAATATGTGCAACAGATAATAATCTATGAGAATAATTATTTGAGTATATATATATATAATCTCTATAATAATCAACATTAATGAGAAATGAAATTATATAAGATAATATTAATATAAAAGCAAGGGCTTTGATCTTCTTGATTTTAATCAATCAATCACCTCCACTGTCTTAATTATATTATACTTCCAATATTTAATCAAATTGGAACAAAGGTATAGAAAATATAATTTATTTTCCATTTATAAAAATAGTCATTCAATAACCTATAATATTAAAAATAGATACTAAAAATGCAACTAATATTTTATTTACTTATAATTGAAGATTAAAAATTTTAAAAATAATTTTAATGTCGAGAAATGATATGTACCATAATATTACAAATTATTTAAATTAAAACATATTTTGATAAAATACCAATAATAACTTTTAATTTCCACAAATTTAATATATAATAATCATAGCTCATTTTAGAAGGGGGAATATATAAAATGATAAAATATGAAAATGCTAATGTTACTTATACCATGGACTTGAATAATGTGAAGAAGTATATTCATTTACAAGCAACTGGATTTTTCACTGAAGAGGATGGAAAATCATTTATAAACGATTATAATAAAATTGTAAAGACATTTTCTACCAATGATTATAAATTAATAATTGATGCATCTGAATTAAAAGCGTCAACTCCACAAGTAGCAGATATATTAGAAGTTTTACTAAGAAGATATATAGAAGTACCTTTTAAACAAAGATATTTGGTTTCAAAAAGTATTACAACTAAAAGTCAATTTAGAAGATTAGGGAGTCAGATTCCAGGATGGGATGTTGAATACGTTGATGATGCAAAATCATTATTATAAAAAATAAAAGTACATAATTATAATAAACCCCTTAAAAGTAGATAATGTAAGAAAAAACTTTAGAATCTACTTAAATGGGGTTTTATTTTTTAAAATTTATATAGAATTGATATTGTTGTAGATCCAGATCCTACAGAACAAAATATAGCGTAATTTCCATCTTTAATCTTATTTTGTTCTAAACTAGTATGTAATGCTAATATAGGACTAGTAACACCTGTATATCCATATTTATCTCCTACATAAACAAGTTTATCTATATGTACATTTAATTGATTAAGTGTCTCTTTAGCACCTGGGTTTGTAAATTGTGAGAAGAAATAGTAGTCAATATCATTAGGGGTTAGATTATTATCTTCTGTGACTTCGTTTATAAGTCTTGTCCAATATTCTGAAACGAAATCTGCATCGAAAGGATCCCAAAACCATTTTTTATCTTCTTCATTTACCATATTATCCCTTATAACTTTGGAATAACCTATTTTAGGCATTAATATATTATTATGTTCAGTAGTTTTAGTATAATGAGTTGAATCTATAAAACCTCGTTCTATACTTTCTAGTTTCTTTGTTAAAATTAATGCTGCTGCTGCATCTCCAAAATTTGGATAAGTTACTGGATCATTATGACTAACTACAGAACTTATAAGTAAACTTCCAACTATCAATGCTTTTTTATATTTTCTATGAGTTTTAAGTATTCTAGAAGCTTGGTCAATTGCAGATAACATACCTATGCAGTTACTATTTGTATCGTATACCATTTTTGCATTTGTAGCTTTTAACAAGTCCATTAATTTTAGTGCATTAGAAGGAGAGGTATATTCAGGAGTGTCTGTGGCAAATATGATCATATCAATTTCATTTATATCTGTATTAGAGTTTTTTAATGCATTTAAGCATGACTGATATGCCATAGTGATGACTGTTTCAGTAGGATCGTTGGAGAGATAACGAGAATTTCTTTCTAAATGATTTAAAAGGCCGTCAACTTCTATATCTAAATTATTAAAGTGATTAATAAAGTAATCATTAGTAACTTTATTACTTGGATGATATATGCCAGTTCCTTCTATGACAATATTATGATATCCCATCTTTTATTCCTCCTTTTAGGAAAAATGTTTAAATTTGTTAGTATGTATTAATATATGTTAAGGAAAAATTACTTGATAGTCAATATATTTCATAATAATGTAAAAAGATTAAATGTTGACTTATATATAGGATAAAATAATAAAAAAATGTAGTTAATAAGATTGAATCTTATTAACTACATTTTTTTAGATATGAAATATAAGTTATTTAAAATATATTTCTGTCATTTCTGTACACTACTTTTAATATTAATTTACTTATAATAAATGTTAAAGGAAATAGAACTACAAACTGTATAACTGGTATTAAACCTATATTTGTTCCAGGAAATAATGGCATTAATTTTGAATATGTCAATCTGCCTATATTAAGAGCTTGTACCTCAAGGTAAAAGCTAAGAAACAGTCCATACAAAATCATAATAGCAAAATCTTTGCAATCCCATCTTTTAATTATCCAGTTAACTCTTCTATTTAGTAGTGATAATAGAATGTATAAAACTACAGTAATACCGATATCGGTAGCAACAGCAATCAGCATTGAGTTAAAATACGATGAACCTAAACTTGTACTATAAAACATCTCGAAGGCTAAATATTCCCACAGTGTGTGGAATACAGCAGACACTAGTATGACTACAACTATATTCTTAAAAAACTTTTTCATAAAAATATACCTCCTAAAGGTTAGTATAGATATATAAGAGTAAAAGTTAAGATATTAACAGAAACTTATTATTACATATCCATTTGATAATAGACTGTTTACAAATGATATATATGACAAATTAAGTACATAAATAACTTTTATCTCACCAATTTTTATTAAAAACATTGATGAGAACATGTGTTTTGATTATAATATCAAATGAAGATAAAGCATAAAAAATATCTAATAAATTTGATATTGATATATAAACAGTTTATATACTTTTATAATTCAAGATAATAAGAAATAAAAATTTTAATTTACGATTATCATTATACTAATATATACTATATATAATAAACTATGATACGTATATTATTCTATACTGAACAATTTTTGTAATATAATTGTATTTAAAAAGTATAGAATATGATACTAGTAAAAAGAGGAAATAACTATTCAAAGTAGTATTAAACATTTAAATAAACTGCGAAAATTTCGTGTGGCAAGTATGAATGACTTAGCCACATGTATTCTTTTAAGATAATTTATAAAATAGTTATCTTTATTATATACTTATTGCGCAGTAATTTACAAATGTATAATAAATACATTAAATAATAGCAAAGATAATATTTTATATACATAGTTAAATGGATATATATGATATATGTTTATAAATCAGTGTAATCTAATAAATTGTTAGAGTATTAAATAAATAGGGTACTTAATTGAAAGGGAAATTTTATGAACACTTTAAGGAGGTTATGGATGTGAAGGGACTAGATAAAGAAATCATTAAATATATATGTGAAAATAACTTAGAAAGAGATTTGTTAAAAGGTAATTTTGGTATAGAGAAAGAAAATGTTAGAGTTGATAAGAATGGAAGATTGTCGACTACCCCACATCCAAAAGTATTTGGCGATAGGTTAAATAATTTATATATAACAACTGACTTTGCAGAAAGTCAAGTTGAAATGGTTACACCTGTAGTGGACACTCTTGAAGAAACTTATGAATTTTTAGATAATCTTCAAAATATAGTTAGTTTAGAGCTAGAGGAAGAGCTTTTATGGCCACAAAGTAATCCACCAATTTTACCTGATGATGAAAAAATATATATAGCGAATTTCAATGATACGAGTGATGGTAAAGAGGCTAGAAGATATAGAGACACATTAGCTGAAAAATATGGAAAGAAAATTCAACTTATTTCAGGAATACACTATAATTTTTCTTTAAAAGATAAATTTTTAGACAATCTATATAAAGAGTTTGGAAAAGGATTAACTTTTACTGACTTTAAAAACAAAGTATATTTAAAAATAGCTAAGAACTTATTAAGATATAGATGGTTACTAATATATCTTACTGGAGCTAGTCCTATTGTACACAAGACTTATGATGAAAAAATAATTAATAATATGAAAAATATTAATGAAGAAAGTTACCATATTGAAGACATAGTATCCTTTAGAAATGGAAGCTATGGATATAAAAATGAAAAAGATTTCATTATATCATATGACAATGTTGAGTCATACGTTAGAGATATAGAAGAGCTTATTAGTAGCGGTGAATTGGATAGTGCTAGAGAATTTTATAGTCCTGTAAGACTTAAAGCAGAGGAAAATAAAGATACACTAAATTCTCTTTTAAAAGATGGAATTAAATATTTAGAATTAAGATTTATAGATCTAAATCCATTTAATAAAAATGGAATAGACTTAGAAACTTTGTATTTAGTACATTTACTAGTTCTATTTAGTTTGTTCCAGGAAGATGAACCTTTTGATGAAGAAAGTCAAAAGGTAGCATATAAAAATCATGAGTTAGTAGCATCTTTTGGAAGGAATAAAAACTTAGAGCTATATGAGAACTTTAATACAAAAAACTTATTATGTAATATGGGAAAAAATATATTTGAAGAGATAAGAAAATTAATATCAGTCATAGGGGAAAAAGAAGAATTCTTAATAAAAGTAGTAGATGATGCTATTGACAAGCTTGAAAATCCAAATAAAACTATAGCAAATAAAATAGTAGAAAAAGTATTAGAAAAATCCTACATGGATTTTCACATAGAGCTAGCTAAAGAATACCTTAAAGAAAGTAAAGAAAACGAATTTAAGCTTACAGGATATGAGGATCTAGAATTATCTACTCAAGTGCTTTTAAAAGCTTCTATAAAAAGAGGAATTAAGTTTGAAATCTTAGACAGAAAAGATAACTTTATAGCACTAGATAATGGTAAAAAAGTAGAATACACTAAACAAGCTACTAAAACTTCACTTGATCCTTATAGTTCTGTAATGATAATGGAGAATAAATTGGTTACAAAACATGTTTTAGATAAAGTAGGAATTAGAGTTCCAATAGGAAAAGATTATTTTAATAGTTCATCTGCTAAGAAAGATTTTACTTTATTTAAGGACAAAAGTATCGTTATAAAGCCTAAATTTACGAACTTTGGGGTAGGAATTACTATCTTTAAAGATACATTTTCTAAAGAAAGTTATGAAAGAGCTATAGACATTGCATTTGAACACGATGATTCTATTTTAATTGAAGAATTTTTAAAAGGAAATGAATATAGATTTCTTGTACTAGGGGATAAAGTTGAAGGTGTACTTAATAGAGTACCAGCTAATGTTGTTGGAGATGGAAAAAGCAGTATAGAAGAATTAATTAATAGAAAAAATAGTAGTCCTCTTAGAGGTGAAGGACATAGAACACCACTTGAAATAATAACTATTGGTGAGATTGAAAAAATGTTTTTAAATCAACAAGGAAAAGATATAAATTATGTTCCTTTAGATGGAGAAACAGTATACCTAAGAGAGAATTCTAATATAAGTACAGGTGGAGATAGTATAGATTGTACAGAAGATATACTAAAAAGCTATAAGGATATTGCTATTAAAGCTGCAAAAACAGTAGGAGCTTCTATTTGTGGTGTGGATATGATTATTGAAGATATATCTCAAGATGCTACTAAAGATAATTATGGAATAATTGAGCTTAACTTTAATCCCGCTGTATATATGCACTGTTATCCATATAAAGGTGTTAATAGGAATATTGGAGAAAAGATATTAGATCTTTTAGATTTATAAGTACTAACTACTTAAAAATTACTTAAGTTAGATACTTGAAAAGAATTAAATACTGTGATATATTACTGTTAAACTTAATAATGGTGATGGAGTTCACCAGAATCGCTGAATGCTAATGACTCCTACAAGAAATACTATGGTATACTTGTAGGAGTTTTTTATGTTTTTGAACTTATTTTATTAAGGAGGTTTATAATATGGCTACAAGTTTAGCAATTATTATGTTATTAGGAATGATGGCAAATTGGATTTTTTCTAAGTTAAGGCTTCCAGGACTTCTAGGAATGCTAATATTAGGAGTGTTGATAGGTCCTTATGGACTTAATTTACTTGATATTGAAATGATGAAGATATCTGGAGACCTTAGAAAAATTGCTTTAATAATTATTTTATTAAGAGCAGGGCTAGGTATAAATAAAAATGATTTAAAAAAAGTAGGGAAAACAGCTATTAAATTAAGTTGTATACCAGGATTAATAGAGGGATTTACAATTGCATTTATATCTATAAAAGTTTTAGGATTTTCTTTTATACAAGGAGGTATGTTAGGATTCATTATAGCAGCAGTTTCACCAGCTGTAGTAACACCACAAATGATAAATCTTATGGAAGAAAAAATAGGGACTAATAAAGGAATTCCAACCTTAATATTAGCAGGAGCTTCTATAGATGATGTTTTTGCAATAACAATATTTAGTACGTTTTTAGGGCTATATGGTGGTAAAAATATAAATATAGCTATGAAGATACTAGGTATTCCAATATCAATAATACTAGGAATTGTATTAGGAGTTGTTGTTGGACTTATAATAATTAGAATACTAAAGAAATTTGATATACATGATACTAAAAAGATTTTGATTGTACTTGGATTAGCTATATTACTTACTACATTAGAAAATATATTAAAAAATAAAATTGAGATAGCTTCTTTGCTAGGTGTTATGACTATAGGATTCATAATCTTTGATAAGGCACCTAACTTAGGAAAAACTTTATCTGTAAAGTTTAATAAAATATGGACATTTGCTGAAATACTTTTATTTGTTTTAGTAGGAGCTGAAGTAAATACTAGTATAGCATTAGAGGCAGGAGTTAAAGGCGTTGTTATAATATTAGTAGGATTAATTGGAAGAAGTATAGGAGTGATGATATCAGTTATAGGGACTAATTTAAGTTGGAAAGAAAGGCTATTTTGCATTATATCATATTTACCTAAAGCTACAGTACAAGCAGCTATGGGAGCTATCCCATTATCAATGGGAGTTAAATCAGGAGACATCATACTTGCAATAGCTATTCTATCTATAATAATTACAGCACCTTTAGGTGCATTAGGAATTAGTATAACTTCTAATAAGCTATTAACAAAAGAAGCCGAATAAATAAAAAAGTTTTTTAACTATTATTATAAAAATTTGATAAAATTAGAGGAAAAGACTAGAAGGATGTTTTATATCACATATTAAGAGATAGAAACTTAGTAATAGGAAGAATCTATTTTAAATGAGAAACTTTAAGGAAGTGAAAATAAATGTATCCTAAAATATTAGTAGGAGAAATGGCTAGACTTCATAATATTTCATCTCAAACTTTAAGATATTATGATAAGATAGGCTTATTTAAACCAGCATATATTGATGAAAATAATAATTATCGTTACTATGGTATAGAGCAATTTGCCTATCTTGATTCTATTCTTTTTCTTAAAGAATTAGGAATGCCTTTAGAAGATATAAGACAATACTTTGAAAATCGTAATTTAAATACAGTAATAGATATATTAGAAGAAAATGAAGAAAGAATCAAGAATCAAATTGAAATACTCAATGTAAGATTAAATAGCATTCAAAATAAAGTAAAATTAATAAAAAAATATAAAAATATTAATAACTTTGGTAAGTGTAGATTAAAAAGATTTTCTAAGAGGAAAATGGTAAAATTAGACTTTAAAAACTCCAGGGATAATATAGCATTTGAATATACAATAAAGAAACTTAGTAATTTATTAAAAGATGAATTATGCTTATTTAATGGATTAATTAGTGTCATACTTGGAAAAGAAGAACTTATGACTAATAATTACGGGTATTGGAAGGGAGTATCTTTGTTATTTGAAGAAGATATATCAGAAGTTAAAGAATTCAGTATAATACCTGAAGGTGAATTTGCTACAATTGTTTTTAATGGTCCATATGAAAATGGAGAAGAGCACTATCATAATCTTATAAATTGGATTAAAGAAAATTCACTAGAAATATTAGGAGATGGACTTATTGTTACAATTACAGATGCATCTTTTTCAGGAGTAGAAGATGAATACATTACAGAAATTCAAATACCTGTAAAACATAGCAATACTTAAACTAAATAGATACTAAAGAGTTAATAAGGAGATAGCAGTATGTATATAAAAAAAGTCGATGATTCAGATAGATCACAGCTAGTATGTTTTATTAAAGAAAATTGGGGATCTAGTATAATGGTATCAAGGGGAAAAGTACATGATATATCTAAATTACCTGGGTTTATAGCATATAAAAATGATAAAATAATAGGTCTTATAACATATAATATTGAAAATAAAGAATGTGAAGTTGTATCTTTAGACAGTTTAGAAGAGAATAAAGGATTAGGAAGTAAATTATTAGAGAAAGTTATCGAGACTGCTAAGGAAAATAGATGTCATAAAGTATGGCTTATAACTACAAACGATAATACAAGAGCTATTCGATTTTATCAAAAACGAGATTTTGATATAAAAGCAATTCATATAGATGCAGTAAATGAATCTAGAAAGATAAAACCTGAGATTCCGCTGAAGGGATATGATAATATTTCTATATTACATGAAATAGAATTTGAAATTAAACTCAAAGATTAAATAAAAATACTTTTTAGAAGGGATAATAATGAAACAAGCAAGAAAACATTTAAAAAAAGTTGGTTATCCATCAGGAACTATACTTTATACTGGAAATGATTTAGATAAAGAAGTTGAGATTGAGCTAATTACATATAGTAAAGAAAAATCATCTATAAAAAATATTAAATCATTAGATGAAATGGATTTTTCATCTGATGATTTAAAATGGATAAATATACGAGGATTACACGATATAGACTTAATTAAAAAAATTGGTGATATATTTAAAATTAGCAACTTAACATTAGAGAATATAACGCATATAGCTGAACGTCCTAAAGTTGAATTTTATAATAACTACATGTTTTTAACACTAAAAACTCTTTTTTTTGATGAAGATAATATAGAAATAATACAGAAACAAGTTTCGTTTATATTAATGCATAATACTCTGATAACTTTTCAAGAGGATAAGAATAATACCTTTGATATGGCAAAGAAAAGAATTTGTGAAAATGAAGGATTAATAGCAAAGAAGAATATAGATTATTTACTATATTTTTTAATTGATGGTGTTGTAGATGAATATTTTGTTGCATTGAGTAAGATAGAAGAGAAAATAGAAGATATAGAGGAAAGTATCGTAGGTAATTCACAAAAGTATGAACTACAAGAAGTTTATAAGCTAAGGAAAGGGTTAGTTATTTTTAAAGCATTGACTTGGCCACTAGAAGATACTATATATGATATTCTTAATGAAGATTCCATTATATCAGAAGATACTAAAAAATACTTAAAAGATGTAAGAGACCACCTAATTCAAATTACAGAACTTGTTACTTTTTATAGAGAGATGATATTAGGTATTTTTGATATACATTTATCTAATACAAGTAATAAGATGAATCAGATTATGACTACATTAACGGTTTTTTCTACAATATTTATTCCATTAACATTTTTAACAGGTATTTATGGTATGAATTTTAAGTATATGCCAGAACTTTATCTTAAGTGGAGCTATCCTTTATTTTGGATACTATGTTTAGGAATAATATTTGGTATGTATAGATTCTTCAAAAATAAAGACTGGATGTAACTTAGTATATATTAAGAAGTATTAAATATTAAATAAAACTTTATATTTAACATATGTAAAAAACATAGAAAAATGTCGCATGAAAATATATTGACATTTGATACCGTCCAGTGTAAAATTACTATAAACATATAGGAATACTATATATTAAATAAATGTTTAAACAAAGTAAATGTCTATATGTTTTTTTTATCAGATAATTCCTAGTAAATCGATAGGAAAAATACATTTTAAGAATATAATGAAAAAAATATAATATATATTAAATAAAATAATATCAATCTAAAATTGTTTTATGGGGGAGATAAAAATGACTAATATAGCAAAGAATCTTACTGAACTAATTGGAAATACACCACTTCTTGAACTTACAAACTATAATTCTTTAAATAAACTTGAAGGAACAGTAATAGCCAAACTAGAATATTTTAACCCTGCAAGTAGTGTTAAGGATAGAATTGGATACGCTATGATTAAAGATGCTGAAGAAAAAGGATTATTAAACGAGAACACAGTAATCATAGAGCCTACTAGTGGAAATACAGGTATAGCACTTGCATTTGTAGCAGCAGCAAAGGGATATAGATTAATCTTAACAATGCCTGATACAATGAGTGTTGAACGTAGGAATTTATTAAAAGCATTAGGAGCCGAATTAGTTCTTACACCTGGAAGTGAAGGTATGAAGGGAGCAATAGCTAAAGCAGAAGAACTATCTGCACAAACTTCTAATTCAATAATATTACAACAGTTCAAAAATCCAGCTAACCCTAAAATACACAGAGAAACTACAGCAGAAGAAATATGGAAAGATACTGATGGTAAAGTAGATATATTTGTTTCTGGAGTAGGTACAGGAGGTACTGTTACAGGAGTAGGGGAAGTTCTAAAGCAAAAAAATCCTAATGTAAAAATTGTTGCTGTAGAGCCTTTTGATTCACCAGTACTTTCAGGAGGAGAAGCAGGATCACATAAAATACAAGGTATTGGTGCAGGATTTATTCCAGATATAATTAACCAATCTGTAATTGATGAGATATTTAAAGTTAAAAATGAAGAAGCATTTGAAACTGCTAGAGACCTTGCTAAGACTGAAGGACTGCTTGTAGGAATATCTTCAGGGGCAGCAGCATTTGCAGCTTCTCAAATAGCTAAAAGACCAGAAAATAAAGGAAAAAATATAGTAGTATTATTACCAGACACAGGAGAAAGATATTTATCAACAATTCTTTTCCAAGAAGACTAAACTATATTAGATATACTTAAGAAATAAAAAAAGGGGGATATATAAAGCAGGGGGGTATATAATGGCTGTTAGATTTCATGAGAGGGATACAAAAAAATCTTTCAAAAATAATAGTGTTAGAAGTATAGTACTAAGATATTTAAGTACGATAAAAGACGGAAATTTTACAATTGTAAAACAAGATAACCAAGCTATCCAAGTTAATTTGAACGAAAAATATATATTAGGGAACTATCTTTGTTGCAAATAATTTTCTGTTGGAGGGCTTAGGAGTGTCTGAAAAAAAGAATGGTAGTATTAATAGTACTTTCGATGAAAGCTTAGAAAAGCTTGTGAAAGTTATAGATAGCATAAGTTATGGATCTGTAACGGCTGTAATTCAAGAGGGGAAAATTGTACAGATAGAAAAAAATGAAAAAGTAAGACTTAAATAAATATTGGCTTAATAAAATTTATTTTATATACACTGCTGACTGAATAATCAGAGGCTGTGTCTCAATTATAAATGATTGAGATACAGTCTTTTTTGTTTATATAAATTTAGCAAATATTAAGTGAACTTATCCATATAAATAATGAAAACATAATTAGAAGGAAGTGATTGAATTGAAATCTAAAATACTTAAAATTATTACTCTGTGTTTAATATTAATGAGCATTGCCCTAGTTTCTATAGGATGTCAAAAAAGTAAAGAAGATGAACAGACAAATAAGACTGAAGATGTATCAAAAGTAGATAAAAAAACAAATAAAAAAGAAGACAAAAAAGTTAAGAAAAAGATTGTAGTAGGTCAAAATGGAGGTATATGTCAAGCACCTTTAGTTATGGCTTATGAAAAAGGATTTTTTAAAGAAGAAGGTATCGAAGTTGAACTTTTAAAAGGCGACTATCCTACTCTTAGAGACGGACTTGCAACTGGAAAAGTAGATGTTAGTGATGGTCTTGTAGTTACTTGGCTTAAACCCATACAAAATGGTTTAGATATAAACTTTACTTTAGGAATACACACAGGATGTATTTCAGTTGTTGTACCAAAAAGCTCTAAAGTAAAAGGATTTGAAGATTTGAAAGGAAAGACAATTGGAGTTTCAGGTGGAATCGGTGGCGGATCTATGAACTTTGGTTATAGAAGTATCTTGAGAGATGGACTCAATGTAAAAGACTATAATTGGAAGGACTTCCCTGCTCAACAACTTATTACAGCCCTTGAAAAAGGAGAAATACAAGCTGCTATAACTGGGGATCAGACAGCTCATGCATGGATTGAGTCTGGAAAAGTGAATGTTATAAGATCAAGTACTCATGATGAAGACTATAAGGATGAATACTGCTGTCTTCTTGGAATAAGAGGACCTATTGTAAGGGATGAACCTGAAGTAGCAGAAGCTTTAACTAGAGCTGTTTTAAAAGCTGCAAAATGGGTTAATGAAAATAGAGAAGAAACAGCAAAAATTATGGTTGATAAACAACATGTTAATGGAGATTATGAGTATAACTTAAATCTATTAAAATCATATAACTATAAACCAAGCATATCAGGTGGCAAAGAAGCTATAAGAACTTCAATAGACGAACTTAAACAATTAGAGTTATTCGATAAAAATATTGACATAGATAAAGAAACAGAAAAAATATATAAAGAGCTTAAAAATGTAGAATAATCATGTAACACTAATTTTTAGAAAGGGTGATAATATGAAAACCACTGTGAGTTTGGAAGTTACAGATATTAAACAAAAAATACCCTTAGCTTCTTCTTATAAGAAAAAACTAAGGACCATTTCACCTTTAATAGGAATTCTAATAGTAATTTTGTTTTACTATCTAGTACCTAATAAGCTTGATTTACAAACTACAAATGTTTATCCAGCAATTCTTTCTTTTCTTGCTTTAATATATATATTACTTTTAATTATAGCAAGGAGGAACGAAAATCTAAAAATAAAGCTGGATGAAAAAGCACCTCTTATGTTTGTTATAGCCCTATTTTTAACATTGTGGGATGGCTTGACCTTAAAGTCAGGTCATCTTCCACTTCCTTATTTTCCATGGCCTGATAAAATTTTAAATGCATTTATAAAAGATAGAAATGTATTAGGTATAAGTATACTCCACTCTTTAAGATTATTAGGAGTAGGATATTTCTTTGGAGTAGTTATAGGTTTTATTACAGGAGTAGCAATGGGATGGTATAAGAAAGTACACTATTGGATTAATCCATTGATGAAAGCTGTAGGGCCTATACCTGCTGTTACTTGGATTCCTCTTATAATGATATTATTTCCAGCTGGTATATTTGGAAGTAGCTTTTTAATTTTTCTTGCTGTATGGTTTCCAGTTACACTTATGACTTCTTCAGGTATAGCAAATGTAAGAAATGCTTATTTTGAAGTTGGAAGAACACTTGGAGCAAATGAAAGATTTCTAGTCTTGAAAGTAGCTATACCAGCAGCACTTCCAAATATATTCTTGGGGCTTTTCCAGGGAATGAGCGTTGCTTGTGCCACATTGATAGTTGCAGAAATGCTTGGAGTAAAAGCAGGTCTAGGATGGTATATTACCTGGGCTACTGGATGGGCTGAATATGATAAAGTTTATGCTAGCATATTCCTCATACTAATAACTTTTTCCAGTATTATTACACTTCTATTTAAATTAAGAAACAAAGTTCTTTCATGGCAAAAAGGAGTGATAAAATGGTAAAAAGTTTTGAAAGTTCGTCAGTTGGGGAAATAAAGATAGATAATGTTAATCGAGTATTTAAAAGCTCAGATACTAATGATGTAATTGCATTAAATGGTATTAATCTTCATATAAAACCAGGGGAATTTATTTCACTTGTAGGTTCAAGTGGATGCGGTAAGTCTACACTATTGAGACTAATTGCTGGACTGGATAAACCTACATCGGGTTCTCTTTATATAGATGGGGAGGAGATCCATGGAACTAGTTACCTAAGAGGACTTGTTTTCCAGGACCCTACCCTATACCCTTGGTTAACAGTTAAAGGAAATGTATCAGTAGGGTTAAAAGCTAGAAAGATATATAAAGAAAAGAGTCATGAAGTAGAGGAATTTATAAATCTCATAGGACTAGATGGTTTCCAAGAATCATATCCGCATCAATTATCTGGAGGTATGGCACAGCGTGTGTCTCTAGCCAGAGCTTTGGTAAATCATCCTAAAGTTTTACTCTTAGATGAACCATTAGGTGCTCTTGATGCATTTACAAGAATGAATATGCAAGATGAAATTTTGAGAATATGGGAAGAACGTAGAACAACAATGATATTAGTTACACATGATGTAGATGAAGCTATATATTTGAGTGACAGGGTAGTCATAATGACACCTAGACCTGGTAAGGTTAAGGAGATTATTAATGTTGAAATGGGAAGACCTCGTAATAGAAATCATCCTGACTTTTTTAAAATACGTTCAAAAATTCTTGAGACTTTAAATTTTGCTAAAGAAAATCAGTTGAGTTATTATATATAGATTTAGAGACTTAGAGGATATTGGTGGAGGGATTTAAGTGAGCAAATTTATAGATAGACCAAGATATGTCTGTGCTCTTGGAGGTGCTTTAGCAACTATAAGAGCTTTACCTAGAGTAGTACCTATTTTACATGCTGCTGCAGGATGTGGTGGAAATCTTACAGCAGCTATAAATGGAGGAGCAGGTTATGTAGGAAGTGGATACTGTTCTGGCTTAGCTCTTCCTAGTACAAATGTATTTGAAAGAGATATAGTTTTTGGAGGAGAAGAAAGATTAAGAGAACAAATAAAAAATACTCTTAAAATAGTAGACGGAGATATATATTTTGTACTTACTGCTTGTATGGTAGATATGATAGGTGATGATACTGAAAGTGTAGTTAAAGAATTTGCTGATCATAGTGTTCCTGTATTATTTGCAGAAACAGGTGGATTTAGCGGAAATTCTTATAAAGGCTATGACATTATTTTAGAAACGCTTTTTAGAAACTTTGTAGAAAAAACAGATGAGAAAGAACAAAAAACTATAAACTTATGGGGTGTTGTTCCTATTCAAGATGTATTCTGGAAGGGAAACTTGAGAGTATTGAAAAGTCTCATTAATAAATTAGGCTTTAAGGTGAATACATTTTTCGGAGAAGATGAAACACTTGAAGATTTGAAACAATCATCTAAAGCAGTATTAAATGTAGTTGTATCTGATACTTTTGGAATAGAAGCTGCAAAAGCTTTTGAAGAAGTTCATGGAGTACCCTATATAACTACACCTTTTCCTATAGGAGAAAAAGTCACTGCGGAATTTTTAAGAACTATTGGAAAGGCTCTTAATATTGAAGAAATCCTGATAGAAGATGTAATAGATGAAGAGAAAAAAGTTTATTATGACTATATTGAAAGAATAGTAGATATTTATAGTGACATAGATCTTCAAAGATATGCTGTTGTAGTAGGAGACTCTAACTATACTCAAGGTGTAACTAGATTTCTTGCAGATGATTTAGGATGGCTTCCAGAATTAGTAGTAATAACTGATACATTAAATGATAATGAACAAGAAACTGTTCTTAAAAGATTTGAAAATTACGAATCTGGATTTGAACCTAAAGTAGTATTTGATACTGATACTTCTAGTATAAAGAAACACTTCAAAAGCATATGGCCAGATAATAACGGAAGCAGATACTATGATTCATTTAGTCCAGCTTTTATTGTAGGAAGTTCTTTTGAAAGAGAATTTGCTCAGAAAATAGGAGCGCCGCATTTAAGTGTAACTTATCCAATCTCAAATAGATTAGTTTTAGATAAAGCTTATGCAGGATATAGAGGAGCTTTGAGTCTTGTAGAAGATATATTTAGTACCCTTGTTGCAAATAGATAGGAGGAAGTTAAATGGATTATATAAAGGAAAAAACTCCACCTGTGCGTGAAGACAGGTTAAAGGCTTGTAATAGTTTTGGAGGATGCTGTTCTAAACTTTTAGATAAATCTAAAAAAGGTTGTCTCAATAACACCAAAAGAACTTTTTATCAAACTCAAGGATGTCAGCTAAACTTAAGTCTAGCTATACTAAGTACAATAAGAGATACAGTAATTATAGTTCATTCACCTATTGGTTGTGGAGGAGGGAACAATTCTGTTGCAGGTGTAACAACAGGTTTTCAAAAACTTAGAGATAAAAATGCAAAGGGATTAATATGGATTAATACAAATTTAGACGAAGCAGATGTAATTACTGGAGGAGAGAAAAAATTAAAAGAAGCAGTACTATATGCTGAAAAAGAATTCAGACCTGAAACTATAGTTGTTGTAAATAGTTGTGTTCCAGCACTGATTGGAGATGACATAGATGGTATTCTTGAAGAAGTTCAAAAGCAAGTTGCAGCTAAGATTGTACCAGTTCATTGTGAGGGATTTAAAACAAAGATAATGGCTAGTGCATATGACTCTGTTTATCACGGAATTTTAAGAAACTTGGTATATAAGAAAGAAAAGATTGAAAAAATCGTTGAAGATGATTTAGAAGAAATCAAAGAAAAATACAAAATAAGCCGTACAGTTAATTTACTCAATGTTTCATCTATGAGTAAAATAGATGAACATGAATTAGTGAGACTTTTAGAGAATTTAGGATTAAAGGTAAGAATACTTCCTTGTTATGCTCACCCAGAGGATTTTCAAGATATGTTAGATGCAGCACTAAATATAGGAATTTGTGCTACTCATGATGATTATTTTGTAGAGCATATAAAGGCAAAATATGATATTCCATTTATATTAAAAACTATTCCAATAGGGATTAGAAATACAAATAAGTGGATCAGAGATATTGCAGAGTTCTTTGGACTAGAAAAGGAAGCTGAAAGTCTTATAGAAGTCGAGAATAGAGCTCTCAAAGAAGCTTTAGAACCTTTTAAAAAGAATTTAAGTGGCAAGACTGCTCTTTTGACAGGTGGGGAAATACGTGTTCTTGCTACAGCTGAATTGCTAGAATATTTAGGTGTTTCTGTAATTGGTATGAGGGGATATCATTATGATCATTTTGCTGATGAGCTTATAGAATCTCTACCAAGTGATAAAGACAAAACTATATTTAATGCAGCTACAGGGCAACCTTTTGAACAGTCTAATCTTATTGAGAGATTAAAGCCAGATGTATATATAGGTCATACAGGTGGGAATGTATGGGCTGCAAAACATGGTGTTCCTGTACTACCGATATTTGGTCCATCATATAACTATATGGGATATTCAGGGTCTTTTGAGATAGCAAGAAGACTAAATAGATTACTAAAGAACACTATATTTAATAAAAATATAGCTAAGAATCTTAAGTTACCTTACTTTGAAGAATGGTATAAGCAAGATCCATTTTTATATATTGATAATTCAGAATCTGAAGCTTTAGAAAAAGAACTAGCAACGTAATTACTAAAAATAAGTTAAATTGTAAGAAATAAAAAAAGGGGGAAAATGATATGGGAGAAAAAAGCTATAAATTTGAAACAGTGCAGGTTCATGGAGGACAGTTAGTAGATACTGATACAAAGTCAAGAGCAGTTCCTATATATCAAACTACTTCGTATGTGTTTAATGATACTCAAGATGCAGCAGAGTTATTTTCACTTAGTAAAGTAGGAAATATTTATACTAGAGTAACGAACCCAACTACCGATATACTTGAAAAAAGAATTGCTGAATTAGAAGGTGGAGTAGGAGCAGTAGCAACATCATCAGGAATGGCAGCTATAACTTATTCGATTTTAAATATAGCAAAATCAGGAGATGAAATAGTAGCAATATCTACACTCTATGGAGGAACATATACACTATTTAATCATACACTTAAAAATTTAGGTATAAAGGTGAATCTTATAAATCCAGAAGACCTTGAAGAATTGGCAAAAGTTATAAATGAAAAGACAAAAGCTGTATTTGTAGAATCTATAGGTAATCCAGATATAAATGTCATAGATATTGAAAAAGTAGCAGATATAGCTCATAGAAATAATATTCCTTTAATAGTAGACAATACTTTTGCAACACCTTATTTATTAAAACCAATAGAATATGGAGCTGATATAGTAGTGCATTCTACTACTAAGTTTATAGGAGGTCATGGAACTTCTATAGGTGGTGTAGTAGTAGATAGTGGTAAATTTAATTGGAACAACGGAAAATTTCCTGGAATAGTAGAGCCAGATCCAAGTTATCATGGATTGTCATTTTTAGAAGCATTTGAAGAAGCTGCATATATATCAAAATTAAGAACTACTCTTTTAAGGGATATAGGAGCTAGTATATCACCTTTCAATTCATTTCTAATATTATTAGGTCTTGAAACTTTGTCTCTTAGAATAGAAAGACATGTAGAAAATGCTAAAAAAGTTGCGGAATACTTAGAGAATCATCCTAAGATCGAATGGGTGAGGTATCCTGGACTTAAGTCTAATAAATATCATGAGCTAGCTAATAAGTATCTTCCTAAGGGAGCAGGGTCAATATTTACATTTGGATTAAAAGATGGATATGAAGCTGGCAAGAAGCTCATAGAATCAGTAGAAATATTTTCACATTTAGCAAATGTAGGAGATGCGAAATCATTAATTATACATCCAGCATCAACTACTCATCAGCAACTTAATGAAGAGGAACAAGTATTAGCTGGAGTAAATCCAGAACTTATAAGAGTCTCTATTGGTATAGAAAATGTAGAGGATTTAATTGAAGACTTAGAGAAAGGATTACAAAATATATAAGTTATAAGTAAAGAAAAATTAGTGTTAAACAATTAATTTAGTTAACTAATAAAGATAAAGACTAAGGTCTAAACCTCTTAACATTTTAGGATGGCTATCTAGCTTTAAGTTTGGTAGCCATCTTTTTTATTTATAACTTATTTGCAGATAAATAATTGACATATTTAGTTCTAATTTACAGGCTTAGTATTATTTGATAGATTTGGTTTTATAAGATATTATGTAATTATAAAAGAGTTATATTAAGGAGATTATTATATGAAAAAAATTATTGTTTTTATTATACCTATTGTTATACTTATTTTTATAGGTTTAGCGTACAACTATTTAAATAGAAACGAGGAGAGAATAGAAATTAAATCATTATCAAATATAGAAATTTATAAGTTTAATAGTTATACTAAATTTAGCAATGATAAGATAGATGAGATTGATGATGAACAAAAACTATTAAAATTCAAGATGATCATGAATTCATTAGATACATCTGATGGTATTAAAAAAATAGAATACCCTGAAGATATTAATATAGAATCTTTTGAATACTATGCTCACATAAAGCCTAACTTTAGCTACATAGACGAAAAAGAAGAAGTATATGAGGATGGTACATTTCTCCTTTTTATTTGTATAGGTGACTCAGAAGGAAAATCATATATAAACTTTATGGGATCAGAACTGATTTATATCTTAGGTGAAAGTAATACAAAAATTTTAAAAGAAATATTTTCAGATGCAAAGTATTAATAACAAGTCCATATATTATTTAAAGGCTAACTAATAATAGAAATTGCCTATCTTTACTTAGAAAGTAGGCAATTTTCTATATAGAACTAATCTTATAAATTTTTAAAGTAGTGCATATTTACATAAGAAATTACCACTTAGCTGCCCATACTTCTATTTCTACTTTAAGAGAAGGAACTGCTAATGAAGGTACATATGACATTGTCATTGCAGGTGGTGTACTACCATGAAACTCCTCCCATACTTTATTAAAGTAATCCCAGTCAATTTCTTCTGTAGCCCAAATGTTAGTTTTAATGATGTTATCTACAGATACAGACTCACTATTAAGAATACGTAATATGTTTTGAAGTGTATTATTTATTTGTTCGTTCATATCTGATGGCAAATTTCCATGTATGTCTGTTCCAACTTGGCCAGAAAGAACTAACAAATCTGCTCCTTTTGGGACAGTTGTAAGATGAGTGTAAGATCCCATTGGAGAAGCAACAGTCTTCGGATTCTTACGCTGGACTTTCTTATGCTCCCTATCGACTGATTCGTCTTTTATAATAGCTAATGTCTGATGATCCTCCCAATGACCATTAATTTTCACATTTTTCTTTGCAATACCTTCTTTGTGAAAACCAGCTTTTAATAGTACTTTTGTTGAGCCAATGTTATGTGGCATTACACCAGCTTCGATACGGTGAAGATCTAATTCTCTAAAAGCATATTCTACAACGAGTTTTACAGCTTCAGTCATGTATCCTTTTCCATTGTGGTCTTTATCTAGAAAATAACCTATCCAACAGCTTTGTAGATTGCCTCGTACCACTTCTGAAAGAGTTACTTCACCAATTACTTGCTCTGAATTTTTTAAATAAATTAAAAATAAATAACTTCTGTCTGCTTTACTTGATTCAATTTCATTTCTAATTCTTTCTAACTGCCCTTGATACGTATAAAATGATTCTTTTCTCAAGTCAGTAAATAGCTGAAAAAAGTCTTTATTCTTCACTTCAAGTTCTAAAAGAGAATCAGTATCAGATTCCTTAGCTAGTTGTACATAAATGTTCTCTCCACTTAATTTCATATTATCCTTCTCCTTTTTTTATATTAAAAAACACCACAGGAAATCCTGCGGTGCGCATAATAAAATATATAACCACAGGAAAGCGACCTGTGGTGTTTTTTTCCACTATATCCTAGTAAGATCATCCTAAACCAAAGGATAAAAGTCGCTATCATCCAATTTTGGACACACTTCTCCCATGATTAGTATGATCAAAAAAAACAGCAGTAGAGTACCCTATACCTTTAGATAAAGACTTCAATGATCTTTTTTTCATTTGAATACTCTCCTTTAGCTACTTCTAATTTTTAAAATACAAGAATTGTTATACAATAGTATAATTTAAAAGCTTGGATAATGCAAGGTAGATTATATAATCTATTCATATAAGATTACTTAACATCGTAAATCTATATTTCATAACGATACCATCTAAAGAGCTAAATTATGAGATTATAATTAGACTAAATAGCTGAGTAGACGTTGAAAATAGAAATACTGAGAAAGTAGCAAAAACTTTTAAAATAAAAGGACTAATTAAGTAGTATTAATTCATATATTGTTAAAACTATTTTAGATATAAATATTAAAATAGTTAAATAAGTATTGACAAATAATAGTAAAGGATATAGAATGTGTATAAAGAATATACATAAATACAGATAAGAATACTATGAATTAAAAGTTTAGTTGACTAGAAAACTAGAGGCTAAGCAATTAATCACTTAATTTACTAACTTGATTTTTAAGTTGTAAAATTAAGGATTAGCTGCTTAGCTTTTTCTTTTTGAAAGGGGGAAGTTCATGACAAATTCTAATTACTTAAAATCTAATAATAGATTTAGTCACTTATTGAAAAAACACCCTTGTTTTAATGGAGAGGCACATTTTAAATACGGAAGAATACATTTGCCTGTAAGTCCTAAATGTAATATACAGTGCAGATTTTGTAAACGTAGCTTTAATAAGTGTGAAGATAGACCTGGTGTAAGTAGATCTATTCTATCACCTAAAAAAGCTTTAAGTATAGTAGATAAGGCGCTAGAACTTTGTAAAGATATAACTGTAGTAGGAGTTGCAGGACCTGGAGATAGTCTAGCAACAGATCATGCATTGCAAACATTTGAATTGGTACATGAAAAATACCCACATTTAATTAATTGTTTGAGTACCAATGGGCTTAAGCTAAAAGAAAAGGCAAAAGAAATAGTTAATGTAGGAGTAAAAACAGTGACTGTTACTGTGAATGCAGTTAGAACAGATATATTGAAAAATATTTGTTCTCATATTATATATGATGGTCAAAGTCTAAAAGGAAAGGAAGCTGCTTTACAACTAATATTATCACAAATGGAAGGAATAAAAGAAGTTACCAAGCTAGGTGCTGTTGTAAAGATAAATACAGTTCTAATACCTGGAGTCAACGATAGTCACATAGAAGAGATTGCAAAAACTACTGCTGATATGGGGGCATCTATGATAAATGTAATACCCCTTATACCACAAAATGAGATGATAAATTATCGTGTACCTTCATGTGATGAATTAAATGATGCTCGATTAGGAGTGGAAAAGTTTTTACCTGCATTTAGACACTGCAAACAGTGTAGAGCAGATGCATGTGGAATACCTGGAGCAAACATTGACTTATCAGAATTGCTTTATGAACAGCCCTTACAGACTTTTTCTCATGGATAAGATAAATTAAGGAGGTGGCTTTATGGGATTAAGAGTAGCTGTAGCTAGTAACGACGGAAGAATAGTGAACCAACATTTTGGTAGAACAAATAAATTCTTTATTTTTGATATAGATGGAGATACAACTTACAAATTTTTAGAAATAAGGGAAACGACACCTGTATGTAGTTTAGGAGTACATGATGATGATGCACTACAAAAAACTATAGAATTGTTAGAAGATTGTAATATTGTATTTGTCAGCAGAATAGGACCAGGTGCTGAACATGCACTTAAAATTAAGGGAATCCAAACATATGAAATGTTTGACTATATAGATAATTCCCTTAAAAACTTAGCTAGTATGAATCTCTGAATTCTTACTATATACCTTATAACCCAATTTAAATATTTTTACCCACTATCCTTATTACAGATAGTCATATGACTATCTGTATAAGTGATAGATGAAGAAAAATATTGGAGGAGAAAAATGATTGAAATAAAAGGCTTAAATAAAACTTTTATAACTCCTTATGAAAAAATTGAAGTTTTGAAAGACATCAATCTTACTATAAATGAAGGGGACATATTTGGAATAATTGGCTTTAGTGGAGCTGGAAAATCGACTTTAATACGATGTATAAATAGACTGGAGGAACCAGATAGTGGAACTATCACGATTAGAGGTAAAGATATCACTTTAATGAATAAAGAGCAACTTAAAGAAGCAAGAAAAAAGATAGGAATGATATTTCAACATTTTAACTTGTTTGATTCAAGAACAGTTTTTGAAAATATATCCTTTCCATTAGAAATTTCAGGTATGAAGAAAAGTCTTATAAAAGATAAAGTAGATGAAATACTAGATCTTGTTGAACTAGGAGATAAAAAAGACGCCTATCCAATGCAATTAAGTGGAGGACAAAAGCAAAGAGTCGGAATAGCAAGAGCCCTTGCCAATGAACCAGACGTACTATTAAGTGATGAAGCAACTTCAGCACTTGATCCACAGACTACTTATTCAATATTAGAACTTTTAAAAAATATCAATAAAAAGTTAAAACTTACTATTGTGCTAATTACACATGAACTCGATGTTTTAAGATATAGTTCAAACAATATGGCTGTATTAGAACACGGAACAATAGTTGAAAAAGGGACTACAGAATCTTTATTTCTCAATCCTAAAAGTGATACAGCTAAAAAGTTTATAAATATTACAAATAGCTTTCAAGGAAAAATTCTATATGCAGAGGGTGGTGGGATATGAATAGTGATGTATATGAAATTTTATTAAAAGGATTTCAAGAAACTATTTACATGGTTACATTAACTACTATTATAGCAATTCTCATAGGACTTCCACTAGGAACAGCTCTTGTAATTACTGAAAAAGATGGCATATATCCTTTATCTACTTTAAATAAAATACTAGGAGGAATAATCAACTTTATAAGATCTCTTCCAGAAATAATACTTATAATTATTTTGCTACCAATTGCAAGATTAATAGTAGGAACAAGTATCGGGACAAATGCTGCAATAGTATCTTTATCTATAGGTTCAGCACCATTTATAGCAAGAATAATAGAGAGTAATTTAAAAGAAGTTGAACACGGAAAAATAGAGGCAGCATTAGCTATGGGAGCAAGTCCTATTCAAATAATAGTAAAGGTTTTGATACCAGAAGCATTACCATCTTTATTTAGAGGGATAACGATAGGGATAATAGGTATTATTGGATTTACAGCTATAGCAGGAAGTATAGGGGCAGGAGGTCTAGGAAGCCTTGCTATAAGATTTGGATATATGAGATTTAGAACAGATATACTCATACTTACTGTAATAATTCTTGTAGTAATGGTTCAATTAGTTCAGTTTTCAGGAGATCTATTATCTAGAAGAATAGATAATAAGAGATATAAAAAATAAATAAGAATAGGGGGAAATAAAATGAAGAAGAGACTGTTTTCTATTTTTACAACGATTATTTTAATAGTAGGAATTTTAACTGGATGTAGTAAAGATACAGTAACTAAATCTAAAAATATAAAAGAAAGTAAAGAATCTACTATTAAAATAGGGGCTTCATTAGTTCCTCATTCAGAAATATTAGAGTTTGTGAAACCAAAGTTAAAGAAGAAAGGCATAAATATTGAGATTGTAACTATTGATGATGATGGTCAGTTAAATCAAGCACTTGAAGAAAAACAGATAGACGCAAATTTTTTTCAACACGTTCCATATCTTGAATCTATATCAAAAGAAAGAGGATATGACTTTTCAGTTGTAGGAAATATACATATTGAGCCTATAGGATTTTATTCTAAAAGTATAAAAACTATAGAAGAGATAAAAAAAGGGTCTAAAATAGCTATTCCAGATAATCCATCAAATGAATATAGAGCATTAGTTTTACTAGAATCTAATGGATTAATAAAATTAAGACCAGGAATAGAGGATTATAGTGCTACTCCAAAAGATATTGTAGAAAATCCTAAAAACTTGGAGTTTGTTGAAGTAGACTCAGGTCAATTAACAAGAGTTTTACAAGATGTAGAGGGAGCTGTAATAAATACTAATAGAGTTTTAGAAGCAAATATAGATCCAGAAACAGCTATATTTAGAGAAGATGCTACATCTCCATATAGTAATGTGGTTGTAGTAAGAAAAGAAGATGAGAATAAAGAAGAAATAAAAAAACTAGTAGAATCTTTGACTTCAGATGATATTAAAGACTTCATAAAAGAAAAATATGGCTCTGCTGTTATACCTGCATTTTAATTTATAAAAGCAGATGCTTATATAAGGACATATACAATAATTAAAAATTGAAAATCACTAGGGGTGAGTGTATATGACTATAAATTTATTAAATGAAGATTTACAAATAAGAGAGAATAGGCTAGGTTCCATTACAGGCTATCATGGAAGTGCTAAAGATCTTTCAAATTGTTCAAGGAAAAGTGTACTAAATGATAGGGAAAGATCATTTACTCAATGTTCTTCTTGTAGTTCAGGTACAGCTATATGTCAACTTGCTATGATACAAGATGCTGTAGTTATAAATCATGCGCCATTAGGGTGTTCAGGTGATTTCCCAGAATTCAATTTCATCAATAGAACAGGTCAAATAAAAAGAAAAATGAAACTTAAGAATGTACGACTTATAAGTACAAATCTTAGAGAAAAAGATATGATTTATGGAGGAAATGAAAAGCTTGAAAAAACTATAAAAGAAGCATATGAGAGATACAATCCAAAAGCAATATTTGTTACTACATCATGTGGATCAGGGATAATAGGAGATGATGTGAATGGAGCTGTAGAAAAAGCTGAAAGTGAATTAGGAATACCTATCGTACCTATATTCTGTGAAGGATTTAGATCTAAAATATGGGCAACTGGATTTGATGCTGCATATCATGGGATTTTAAAAAAAATAGTTAAGCCTCCTAAAAATAAAAGTAATAATATTATAAATATAATTAATTTTTGGGGAGACGACTATTTTAGCAATCTATTTGAAAAATTAGGACTTATTCCAAATTATATAGTTCCTTTTACTACTATAACTCAGTTAGAAAAACTATCTGAAGCAGCTGCAACAATACAAGTGTGTTCAACACTAGGAACATACTTTTCCACTGCACTTGAACAGGAGTTTGGAGTCCCAGAAGTAAAATCCCCTCCACCTTATGGAATATTGGGAACAGATATATGGCTAAGGGAACTTGGCAATATAGTAGGAAAAGAAAAAGAAGTGGAGGAACTTATTATATCAGAGAAACAAAGGATTGAAGAAGAACTTCAGGACTTAAGAAATAAACTTAAAGGTAAAAAAGCTTTTGTAGCAGCAGGAGCTGTACATGGGCATAGTATTATTTCAGTATTAAAAGAACTAGGAATTCAAGTCGCAGGAGCATGTACATGGCATCATGATCCAATACTTGATAATAGAGATGAGACTTCAGATAGTTTGAAACATGTTGTAGATACTTATGGAGATATTCAATTAACTGTATGTAATAAACAAAGCTTTGAAATGGTTAATCTATTAAATAGAGTAGAGCCTGACATATTTATAGTTAGACATAGTGGTATGTCGATATGGGGTGCTAAATTAGGGATTCCTACAATGTTAATTGGTGATGAACAGTTTGGACTTGGATATCAAGGAATAATAAACTATGGTCAAAAAATATATGATATGATAACAAACTCATCATATGTAAAGAACTTGTCTAAATACACTAAGTTACCATATACAAAATGGTGGTTAGAGCAAGATCCATTTTACTTTTTAGGGGGGAATGCAGGTGAGTGAAATAATAGAATATCCAAGACAATTCTGTACACTTGCGGCACAGCAGACTATAGTTGCAATAGATAGAGCTATACCAATACTGCATGCTGGGCCTGGATGTAGCTCAAAGATATTTGGAGGAGCAAGTTTTAGTAGTGGATATCAAGGATCTGGATATGTAGGAGGTAGTGCTATTCCATGTACTAATACTACGGAAAGAGATGTTGTTTTTGGAGGAGAGGAAAGATTAAGAGAAGTAATTGATGGAGCATTAAAAGTTATGGACGGGGATTTTTTCGTAGTCCTTACAGGCTGTACATCAGATATAGTTGGTGATGATGTAGCCCAAGTAGTTAGTGAGTTTACTAATAGAGATGTGCCTATAGCATATGCAGAAACAGGAGGATTTAAAGGAAATTCATATAATGGACATGAACTTGTACTTGAATCTATTATAAATCAGACAATTGAAGATGCTGGTGAAAGAATAGAAGGACTTGTAAATATATGGTCAGTGGTTCCATACCAAGATCCATTTTGGGATGGTAATTTACAGGCAATAAAAAGACTCTTAGAAGGAATAGGACTTAAGGCGAATATTTTATTTGGGGAAAAGTCAGGTGGCTTTAAATCTTGGAAACAGATTCCTTCAGCACAGTTTAACTTAGTTATTTCTCCTTGGGTAGGAGTTAAAATAGCAGAACTCTTAGAATCAAAATTTGGGACTCCATGGCTACAATACCCAAGTATTCCAATAGGAGCAGTTGAAACTAGTAAGTTTTTAAAAGCAGTTGGAAGGTTTGCTAATATAGATGAAAAAATAGTAGATGAATATATTAAAGAACAAGAAAGTTCATATTACTACTATTTAGAAAAAGCAGCAGACTTTCTTTTAGAATTTAGATATGGATTGCCAGGAAGATTTTTTAATATTGCAGATTCATTTTACACAATTGGTATAAGTAAGTTTCTCGCAAATGATCTAAGTTTACTTCCAGGACATCAATTTATTACTGATGAAGCACCTAATGAATATAGAAGTTTAATTGAAGAGCAGCTTTTAAAATTAGCCCCTGGCGTATCTACAGAAGTTTCTTTTATAGCTGATGGAGGAAAAATACATGAAAAGCTAAGACAATATGGAAATAGATACTCACCTTTAATAATTGGAGGGACTTGGGATAGTGACTTAGCTAAAGAATTAGATGGATATCATTTAAGTATAAGTCTTCCAATTACAGATAGATTAATTTTAAATAGACATTATGTTGGGTATGACGGTGGACTAAGGCTTACAGAAGATATATATAGTAGTATTTTACAAAGTTATCAATAAAGTAAAAAATTGTTTAGATAGAACTGTTAGACATTAGATAAAAGTTATTAAATGATAAATTAATGTTTTGATAGGAGTGACATAAATGGCTAAAAAAATCAAGCAAATAGCAATCTATGGTAAAGGTGGAATAGGAAAGTCTACAACTACTTCAAATATAAGTGCAGCCTTATCAAATGCTGGATATAAAGTAATGCAGTTTGGATGTGATCCTAAAAGTGATTCTACAGATACTCTAAGAGGAGGTAAATATATTCCCACTGTTTTAGATACTTTAAGAGAAAAAAATGCAGTAAAAGCACATGAAGTTATACATCAAGGATTTAATGGTATATATTGTGTAGAGGCTGGTGGACCTGCTCCAGGAGTAGGATGTGCAGGTAGGGGAATTATAACAGCAGTACAGCTTTTTAAACAGCAAAGAGTTTTTGAAGAACTTGATCTTGATTATGTAATATACGATGTTTTAGGTGACGTTGTATGTGGAGGATTTGCAGTACCTATAAGGGAAGGAATAGCAGAGCATGTTTTTACAGTTTCTTCTGCTGACTTTATGGCAGTTTATGCTGCTAATAATCTTTTTAAAGGTATAAAAAAATATTCAAATGCAGGTGGAGCATTACTAGGAGGCGTTATAGCAAATTCTATAAATGCTCCGTATGCTAAAGAAATTATAGATGACTTTGTAGAAAAAACTAATACAAAAGTAGTAGAATATATACCTAGATCTGTTACGGTAACTCAAAGTGAACTACAAGGAAAAACTACTATAGAAGCTGCACCTGATTCAGAACAGGCTAAGATATATACTTCTTTAGCAGAAAAAATAATTAATCATACAGAGTCTAGAGTACCATCTCCACTAGAAGTAGAAGAGCTTAGAGAATGGGCATCAAAGTGGGCAGATCATTTACTAGCTTTTGAAACAGGAGAAGTAGGATTAAATGCTGTAGGGAATATATAAAAAATAATTAATTAATTGAAACTATTTAGAGTATCGAACTTATCGATACTCTTTATTTTATTATTTTGAGTATAAAATATATTGACATAGTTTATATAAAATAATAAACTATTAACAAACATATGAACATATATTCATATTTGAATAAAATAAAAAATAACAGAAAGTAAGAGATTAAATAGTATTTATAATATTCAACATAGAATAAAATATATATACTATTTTTTATCAGTACACATTAAGGGGGTTACCATATGAAGATATTAAATTTACTATCATTAATTTTATTTTTAATATTTATAATATCATATTCATTGAAACTAATTATTCTTTATAAGAGGAACAATTTAAGAGCCAACACATTGGGAAAAGGGGTAAAAGACAGAAATATAAAACTTACAGAAATAACTGTAAAAACTACAACTTTTATTTGGGGATTAACTTGGATAGCTGAAATATTTTTCAATAATATAATAAGTCAAAAGTTATCTTTTTTATTTAAGAATAAAGTATTAAGTTATATTGGGCTTTTGACTATAACGATAGGAGTACTCATATTTATTATTGCTATGATAAATATGAAAAGTTCTTGGAGAGTAGGAATAGATAAAATAAATAAGTCAGAGCTTATAACAAATGGAATATATAAGTATAGTAGAAATCCTGCATTTGTTGGATTTTATTTAATGTTTTTAGGTTTATTTTTTATATATCAAGATTATTTAACTTTAATTGTATTAATTTTAAATATAATATCAATTCACAAATTGATATTACAAGAAGAAAAACATCTTGAAAAAATGTTTCATAAAGAATACTTAGATTATAAAAAGAGAACTCCAAGATATATTGGAATGAAAAAATAAAAGGTAAGATTTAGATATATAATGTAATTATGATAAATAGTAGAAGTATTCTAAAATCATAATAAAAATATGAAGAATAGAAATTTTAATTATAAATTGATTGAATTTAATATTTAGTAATGTAGATTATTTATTACATTATGAATAATAAAATGGGTTTAACGATGTTATTTAAAAAAAAGTTATAAAAATTTGACAAAAAGAGATGAATTTATACAAAAATATGCTATAATATATAATATATTACAAAATTACATTTTAATCATAGTTTTATAAATTGGTCCCCAAATCTTGGGGACATTTTTTATACCCAAAACTAGTTTTAATTAAAAAATATAAATTGTTTTTTAAAAAAGAGGGTATGAATGACATATAAAAATATGAAAACATTAAAAGAACATAAGGGGGAAAGGGAATGTCGATAAAAAAGAAACTGTCAATTATTATGGTAACGATGATGGTATTATCAATTACTGCAATGGGAACTTTTAATTATTTTAAATCATCATCTACTATCGTATCAATTACTGAAAAGGCTATCAAAGAAGGATGTGAAGAGGATATAAATATAATACGTTTAATGATTGACAAAGAAATTGGAAATCTATCTTTAATAGCTAAACAAAGAGATATCATAGACATGTTAAACAAAGAAAATAGTGGGGAAATTGTACACAGAGATGAACTTAAATTATCTGTTAATAAAAGGCTAGAAGAAGTAGTAAAGGAAGCTAAAAATCTAGAACACATATTTGTTGTAGATAAAGATGGAGTTATTGTTTCAGGTAGCGATGCCAAGTTTATTAATCAAGATATAAGTGATAGAGAACATACTAAAAAAGTTCTTTCTACAGGGAAACCATTTATTAGTGAAACACTAAAGTCTAAATTTACTGGAAATTTTATTTTAGTATTTACATATCCAATAAAAAATAATAACGATACAATAGGTTTTGTTGGGTCTGCAGTTTATGCAAATGATTTAATAAAATATATAAAAAATTCTAGAATATTAGGAATGAAGTCTAGTTATACATATTTAGTTGATGAGAAAGGAACTATGATTTATCATCCTACAAAAGAAAAAATAGGAAAGCCAGTTGAAAATGATAATATAAAAGAAGTTGTAACTAGAGTGAAAAATGAAGAAAAAGTTGAAACTAAATTTATTGAATATAAATATAAAGGAAAAGACAAAAAGGCTTCATATAGCATTATTCCTGAAACTAATTGGACTTTAGTATTAGTAGGAGATGTTGATGATATAATGAGTCCAGTTCATCAAATGGGATTATTTACTATAATTGCAGAGATAATAGGAGCAGTAATAGCTTTATGTGTAGGTATTTTTATAGCATCAGGAATTTCAAATCCAATTGTAGAGATATCTAAACTTATAGAAAAAACTTCTGAACTTGACCTTAAAAGTGATAAAGACTATGAATATTTATTAGATAATAAAGATGAAATAGGAATAATGGCTGAATCAACATTTGAAACTAGAAATGTATTAAGAGAAACAGCATCGAAACTTATAGAAGTATCAAATAATGTATTTAATAATTCAGATAAACTTCAGAATCTAACATCAAGAGTTGAGGAAAGTGCTCATAATAATTTTGCTACTACAGAAGAATTATCTGCTGGAATGGAAGAAACGGCTGCTTCGGCAGAGGAGATATCAGCAACTATTCAGGAAGTGGATTCTAATGTGGAAATGATAGCAAATAAATCTAGAGAAGGATCAGAAATTGTGGAACAAATAACTCAACGAGCAGATGAATTGAAAAAAGAAGCTTTAGATTCAACAGAAAATACTAAAACAATATACAATAATGTAAAATCAAATATGGAGAAGGCAATAAAAGAATCAGATACAATCACTCAGATAAACTTGTTGGCAGAGAGTATATTGGATATAACTAGTCAAACAAATTTACTAGCTCTTAATGCTGCTATAGAAGCTGCTAGAGCTGGAGAATCTGGAAGAGGATTTGCAGTAGTAGCAGATGAGATTAGAAAACTAGCAGAAGAGTCATCTAAAACAGCAGAAAATATTCAAGACGTAGTAAATAAAGTATATTACTCTGTTAGCTATATGAAAGAAAATTCTGAATCAATACTATCTTTCATAGATGAGAAAGTATTACAAGACTATGAAAAACTGATTGACGTTAGCGAACAGTATAGTAAAGATGCTACTACAGTAAATCAAATAATAGTAGACTTTGATGAAGCAGCAACACAATTAAGTACGTCCATATCAAGTATAGCTACTGCTATAAATGAAACGGCAATAACAGTAAATGAAGGTGCAACAGGTATTCAAGATATTTCAGAGAATACATCAGATATTGTTGAAAATACAATAACAGTAAATAAAATGGCCGATGAAAATGCAAAAGAGGCTAAGATATTACAAGATATCATAGACCAATTTAAAATAGAGTAATATTTAAAATAATCTGAAGACATATTAGAGATATTATATTAAGATACTATATTTATATAGAAATAGTTATTATATAAATAAATTAAGATCATGAGAGGATTAAGATTATATTTTTTCATGATCTTTAATTTGTTATTTAAATTATTATATATTTTAAATAAAGTAAATATTAGATATACTTTATGAACTTTACTATTTGTCGGATTTAATATAGAATTGGATAGGAAAATGATATTAATTTTCATTTATAAAAGCAATAAAGATAAATTAAAGTAATCTTAGATAAAGATATATAAATATCTAAAGAAGAAGGGAGATATAAGTGAAAAGAATTTTTACAAAAAAAATTAATGTAATAATTATATCTATTATATGTGCAACTCTTTGGGGTAGTGCTTTTCCTGTTCTTAAAGTTAGTTATGAAAAAATGGGAATAGAAGCTTCAGATATATTTTCTAAGATATATCTTGCAGGGATAAGATTTTTTATGGCTTCAATTCTAGTTTTTATAGTTGCTAAAGTTGTACTTAAGCTAAAATTAGGGATAAAAGCAGAACATTTCAAAGATGTTCTTTTTATTGGAATCTTACAGACTACACTACAATATTTCTTTTTCTATATAGGAGTTGCAAATACTTCAGGTATAAAAAGTGCCATACTTCAATCGAGTGGAACTTTTTTAGTAGTAATCTTTGCTCATCTTATATATAACGATGATAAAATAGATACAAGAAAAGTAATAAGTCTATTATTAGGATTTGGTGGAATATTTATAGTTAACATTGGAAAAGGATTTGATCCTACATTTAAACTCATGGGAGAAGGATTTTTAATAGCGTCAGCATTAATGAGTAGTTTTTCTACTATATATGTAAAGTCTGTTTCAAAAAAAATAAATCCAGTTCTTCTTACAGGATGGCAAATGTTACTAGGCTCAATTGTATTATTAGTAGTCGGAAAAGTTGGAATGCAAGGGAAAACTCTTGTTTTTGAAAGTATAAGCTTTTCATTATTAATATATGGCGCATTTCTTTCAGCTACTGCATTTCTTTTATGGAATGTGCTCTTAAAGTATAATAAAGCTGGAGAAATAAGCATATATAGATTATTTATACCTATATCAGGATCTATTCTTTCGGTAATATTTATTAAAGGTGAAGTGTTTACAATAAAATTATTAATAGGACTTAGCATGGTAGTTCTAGGAATCATTCTTTTAAACTTAAAAAGAAATTTTGAATATGTTAAAAAATGAATTTAGTGGTATAAAAAACTATAGTGTTTCAACTATAGTTTTTTGTTTTTTATAAATATATAATAAACAAGAGTACACTTTATAGAGACTAAATCTTAAGATAGTAAAATACAAAAAAGTAATATTAACCACTTAATATAATTATTGTTAGGAGGAAAAGTATGAATTTAGGTAACTTTAAAGATAAAGGGTTTGAACTAATTGTAGATAAAGGTCCAAATCTACTATGGGCTATATTAGTTCTTATAGTAGGACTTTGGATAACTAAGTGGATTATAAAAGTGGCGGAAAATAGTTTTAAAAAAAGAAAAATGGATGATTCACTGTTTTCATTTCTTAAATCATTTATGAATTTTACACTAAAAGTTTTAGTTATAGTAACTTCTGCTATAGCTTTAGGATTACCAATGAGTCCATTTATTACTATATTAGGTACATCAGGACTAGCAATTGGGTTAGCGTTAAAAGATAGTCTATCTAACTTTGCAGGAGGAGTAATAATACTTACTTCTAGAACATTTAGTATAGGAGATTTTATAGAAGTAGAAGGATTTTCTGGAACTGTAAAAGATATAAATTTATTATATACATCCTTAAATACAACAGATAACAAAAAAGTTACTATACCAAATGCAAGCTTAGCGAATAGTAAACTTACTAACTTTTCAGTAGAAAAAACTAGAAGAGTAGATTTAGTCTTTAGTATTGATCGTAATGAAAATATTGAAAAGGCAAAAGAAATTTTTAGAAAAATAGTTGAAAGTCATGAGCTAATATTGAAAGAACCTAAACCAATAATTAGAGTAGGTGAGTTAGTCAAAGATTCTGTAAACTTTGATATTAAAATCTGGTGTAATAATGATAACTATTGGGATGTTTATTATGACATAAATGAGATTGTAAAGATTGAGTTTGACAAGGAAAAGATTAATGTTGTATCTTCATAGTAGATATTATTCTAAAAAAGCAAAGCTTATAGAAATTTTATAATAATATTCAAAATGATTATGGAGAAATTAATTGATTATGTTTATGAAAATAGTTTGCCGTAAACAAACTTCACAATTGGTCTTATGGCAGCAAAAAGAAGATAAAAAAGATTATAAATAAACTTCATATAATTAAAGAATCATAGGGATAGAGAAAAATAAATTAATTATTAATATAAACAGCTGATATGATATAATTAAAGATTACTCATTTAAATTAAAATATATTAAATAAGGTGAGGGAAATTATGTCTAAAAGACCTAAAATTAAGATTACTTTAGTAGATAAAATAGGAAAAATGGGATGTCATCGTGGACATAAAATAGGAGATACTTTTGATTTTGACACAGAAAGAGGAAAGCTATGTCCAATGGCTATGCACGTAGCTTTTCCATACGTTGATATATTAAGATATGGTGGAGATATACCTAAAGATAGTGATGGAGAAATAAAAATATGTTGTCCAGATGCAGCAGTAATCAATATTTTTAAATTAGAGAAAATAGAAGAATAACATATTTATAAGATTAAACTTTTAATGCTTATGGAAATATAAAAAAATGTGAAAAAGATTGTATTTAAACAAACAAAGCTCCTTTCTGTCAGTAATTAAAAACAATAAAGTCAGAAGGAGCTTTTTTATGAGTAAAGATATACTTCAAAGAATATTTAAATTAGGGATAGAAAAATAGCACTATACTATAAGTTATCATTTAAAAGAACCATATGTATATGATCTTCCCATACTCCATTTATTTTCAAATATTTACGAGCTAATCCTTCGTTATAAAAGCCTAATTTTCCTACAACTCTTAATGATGGCTTATTTTTAGGCATTATATTAGCTTCAATTCTATGAAGACCATAATTATTAAACATTATATCTATTCCTTTTTTTATTGCTTCTGTAATATATCCCTTATTAACTTCATCCATATCTAATTTATATCCAAGGTGACAAGATAAAAAAGCACCTCTTACGATATTACTAAAAGCTATACACCCTATAGGATTAGTTTCATTATCTTTTTTAAAAATCTATAGTCTAAGAGCAGTTCCAGATTTAAGACTATCCATATCTTTCTCAAGTAATTTTTCTTGAAATCTTAAAGTGTAGAAAGATTCATCTCTTAATGGTTCCCATTCTTCTAGAAAGAATTTATTCTTTATATGATAGTTTAAAACTATATTTGCATAAGAAGAATCCAAAACTTTTAATATTAAGTTTTTTGTTTCGTAAAATAATTTCATAATATCTACCTTTCTAATAATTTATAAACAGTAAAGAAAATACGATATCTAATGTATCTTTATATTATTATGATGAAAATATAATAGGCTCAAAATATTTGTAAAGCTATTTTATAATACAAACTATATAACTGCAATGATTAAACTATTTATATTAACTAAAACATTTAGTAGACTGTTTGTCTGATAAATCTTAAATAAACAATATATCATTGAAAATATAAAACTTACAAAAAAGTAATATTATTGAAAGACAAATCGATAGTTAAAATTTAGGAAATATGCTATATTTGTTATTGAAGAATACATAAAACATAATTACTATAACTAATTTAGATTAATCTATAAGATTTTCTATATGTAATGTAATGCAAATATTACCAAATAGTAAGAAAAAAGTAATCTGTTTTTAAGGTTTATAGATTAGAATGAATATAGTGAGTACAAAAATAGTATTAAAAGATATAAATATATAAGGGGGATAAAAATGAGAAAAGGGATTATTTTAATAGCTTTAGTATTAAGTTTATCTATTTTTTTTATAGGATGTAAAAAAGAAAATAAACCAAAAGAAAAAAGTACAACACAGTCTGTAAATACAGAAACAGCCGATAATAAAGATAAAGAAGGATACTATAAATTAGATGAATTAGGTGTTGAATATAAAGTACCAGATAAGTGGTCTAAATCTGAAAACATAAGTGCATTTGTTTTAGAAGAAAATAAAGAAGATAAGAATGATCCTATATATGGTGCAATTATACATGACTTCGTTCCTGTTGAAACATTAAAGCTTATAAAAGAGAATGAGAAAAAATTAGAAGATATAAACGAAGAATCTGAAAAGATATTAGAACAAATACATAATAGTCAGCTAAGACTTTTAAATATAATTGCATTTGATAAAGACAAATTGAAAAAATCATTAGATAGTGGAAAGAAAATAGAGGATTTTACTAAGTGTGTTAAAAATGAATTAGTAAAAGAGAAGGATAATTTAGCATATTATATATGTTATGGAGATTCAAATACTGAGAGTTTATCTGATGAATCTAGAAAAATATATGATGAACTTTCAAAAGACATAGATAATTTGAAAAATAGTATAAAAGTATTTAAACCAGTAAAGTCAGAAGAAAAATTATCTGATATAAAAAAAGTACCGGAATTCAAAGCTAAGGATTTAAAAGGAAAAGAAGTAACAGAAAAAATATTTCAAAATAATAAGTTGACAATGATAAACGTATGGGCAACATTCTGTGGGCCTTGTATCAGTGAAATGAAAGATCTACAAGCACTTTATAAAGACTTAAAAAAAGAAGGAGTAAATATTGTAGGATTAATTGGAGACATAGAAAATGATGAAACAAAAAAATTAGCACAAGATATAATTAAGAACAAAGGTGTTGAATTTACAAATATTATACCAGATAAGACTTTAAAAGATAATATTTTAAAGTCAGTTCCAGGATTCCCTACTTCTATATTTATAGATAAAGAAGGTAATATAGTTGGAGAACCTATAGTAGGAGCACGTAGTAAAGATGAATATAAAAAGATAATTATGGATGTACTTAAAGATATAAAATAAATGTGTTGCGTATGAACAAGAAAGAAGCTATAGTATAGCTTCTTTCTTATTTGACAATATATTAAGACTAATGTATTGGCAAATACTATAAATTGATTTTATTATTTTTATTATATAAAGGAGTGAAAATATGCCTTTTACATTTTCTCATCCAGCAATAGTTATCCCAATAAAAAGTAAGTGGAGTAGATATTTTAGTTTAACTGGATTAGTACTTGGAAGTATGGCACCTGACTTTGAATATTTTATTAGATTTAAACCAGTAGGGAAAATAGGGCATATGTTAATAGGATTTTTTTCATTAAACTTATTTATGTGTATTTTGATAGCATATTTATTTCATTATGTTGTAAAGAAACCCCTTATCTTTAATATGCCAAGTCCTATAGACAAATGGTATTATCATATTGCGTTAGACAAATGGAATATAGCATCTTTCAAAGAGTTATTTATTTTTTGTTATTCAAGTATAATAGGAATGTTTACTCATGTGCTATGGGATGGATTTACTCATGTAAATGGGGAATTGGTAAAAATGCTACCTTTTCTATTAAATAAAATTGGTATATTTAAATATAAAATACCTATTTATAAAATATTACAACATGGAAGCACTATGGCAGGATTTATAATAATATTAGTTTTTATATTTATGAAAAGAAATACAACTATTATGAAGATACATCATATCTCACCTATTAAAAAAATAGTATATTTTTCAGGAGTTATATTAGTCGGAATGGCTTTTTTGTTGTATAGTATATTATATATATCATATGGAATTAAATTCAAATATATAGGTATGTATATAGTAATTCTTATAAATGGATTATTTATAGGAATTATTATATCTTCATTGATATCTAGTATCATAACTAATAATATTAAAAGAAATTAATACTACTATATGTTTTAATATTATAGTTTTGAAACTTATAAGTTTATATTTCTATTATCTTACTATATAAAATCTATAATCAATAATTATGGTTAATTCAAGGGGGCTTAAATATGGATATTTACGAGGAAAAGATTAAATCATATATGAGGAATAATGAAATTAAAGGGGAACATATGGTATTTGAAAGTAGTTGTCACTCGGTAGAAGAAGCTGCTATTTCAGCAAATATTTCAATAGATGATATTGTTAAAAATATATGTATGATTAATGAAGATGGAGAACTTATAGTTGCTATAGTAAAGGGAGAAGATAGAGCAAGTACTACCAGAGTTGGAAAAGCATTAGGAATTACAAGACCTAGAATTGCTACTGAAGAAGAAGTAAGAGAGAAGACAGGATATGTATGTGGCGGTGTACCGTCTTTTGGATATAAGGCGATATATCTTATAGATTCAAAAGTAATGGAAAGAGAAATAGTATATACAGGTGGAGGATCTGAAAGCTCTCTTATCAAAATATCAACTGATATATTAAAGGAAATAAATAATGGACAAGTTACTAGAATTAGAAAATAAGATATTAGGATATGTGTATAAATTGAACTAAAATTCTAGATATATAAATAGCTTGTAAATCAAAATTTTAGTTAGTCTAAATATGAAAAAACACTATTAGATTTATTCAATTTAAATAAATTTGATAGTGTTTTTTTATGAATTTTTATTTAAAGATTCTATGCCATAAATATTTTTAAAAAGAATTTTTTGAAGTTATGTGAGTTTAAATTACTTTAAAGTTATTGACAAATATGAATATGATTTATATACTGTATATATACTATATATACAGTATATAATGTTGGAAGGATGATGTGGATTGAAGATTATTATATCGAATACTTCAGATAGACCTATTTATGAGCAGATAACACATCAAATAAAAGATCTAATAATTAATGGAGAGTTAAAGGAAGCCCAGATTTTGCCTTCTATTAGAAATTTGGCAAAGGAGCTTAAAATAAGTGTCATTACAACCAAAAGGGCTTATGAAGAACTAGAAAGAGAAGGATATATATCTACAGTACCAGGAAAAGGATCGTATGTTTCTGCGCAAAATAAAGAACTCTTAAGAGAAAGTAGAGTCAGAATAGTGGAAGAAAAATTAGCAGAAGCTGTTTCAGCTGCTAAAACAATTAATATTACTTTTGAAGAGCTAAAAGAAATGCTTAAATTTTTTTATGAGGAGGCATAATTATGGAACCCATTCTTGAAATTAAAAATTTGAAAAAAGATTTTAAAGACTTTAGTTTAAAAAATATAAATTTAACCCTTGAAAGAGGATATATTATGGGTTTTATAGGACCTAATGGATCAGGAAAAAGCACTACTATAAAGCTTATTATGAATTTACTTAAAAAAGATAGTGGAGAGATAAAAGTATTTGGAAAAGACAATATAAAACATGAGCAAGAAATAAAAAGTAGAATCGGATTTGTATATGATGAAAACTATTTTTATGAAGAACTAACTGTAATTGAAATGAAAAAAATTGTAGCACCTTTTTATAAAAAATGGAGTGAAGATATTTTTAATAAATATGTTAAAGAATTTGAATTACCGTTAAAAAGAAAAATAAAAGATTTATCTAAAGGTATGAAAATGAAATTTTCACTTGCGATAGCACTATCACATGATGCTGAACTATTGATAATGGATGAGCCTACGGCAGGATTAGATCCTATAGTTAGAAGTGAACTTTTAGATATATTATATAACATAATACAAGACGAGAACAAAAGTGTGTTCTTTTCAACACATATAACTTCAGATTTAGATAAGATAGCAGATTTTGTTACTATGATATATAAAGGAGAAACAATATTTTGTATGCAGAAAGATGATATTTTAGATAGCCATAGAATTATAAAAGGTGATAAAGAACTATTAAATGAAGAAATAACTAATAAATTTATTGGATTAAAAGAAAATAATTATGGATTTGAAGCATTAGTAAAAGACAAGAAATGGGCTAGAGATATATTTGGAGACAGCATTATTATAGATAAGCCTAATTTAGAGGATATAATGGTTTATTATGCAAGGAGGAATAAAAATGCTTAATTTGGTATTTAAAGATATATTAGTTCAGAAAAAAAGTTTGTTATTTTATTTCATATATATAATTATAGCAGGTATGGCATTTAAAGGAATAGGACTTGGTGGGTTTACAGCGGCTGTTATGATGTTAAGTTATGTTTTTTTAGCTAATTCATGTACTTATGATGATAAGAATAAGGCACATTTTATGTTGAATAGCTTACCAGTTAAGAGGAGCAAAATAGTTTTGTCTAAATATGTTTCTATGCTATTATTTTTCTTCTTATCTATTTTAATGTATCTATCAATATATCATCTTGTTAAACTGATAAGTTTACCAATGAGTTTAAATCTAAATCTAAGTTCTATTAACATAGAGGGATTATTAGGAACTTTTTTTGCACTAAGCTTATTTGCAGGTATATATCTTCCAATATTTTTTAAATTCGGAGATACAAAGTCAAGAACTATATCTATAGTACTATATTTAGTAGTGTTCTTTGGATTTGCACTTGTTGTTCAAAGTCTTAATAGTATAAAACAACTTAGTTTTTTTCAAAACATATATGAAGCAATAAAACCTTTTACAAAAAATGATATGATAATAGGAACTTCAATTGCACTAATTTCAATACTGATATTGACACTATCTTATTTTGTATCAATAAAATTCTATAAAAATAGAGAATTCTAATTATATTAAAACAGATTTAGAATCTAGTATTAAACATCGCAAAATTATCACTATTACTATGCTTATAACATAAAAATAAGAATGTGATTAAAAGTTTTAAATAGTGAATAAAATTCAGGGGGACTTTATGAGGAAAATCGGAGTTATAGCATTAATAGCTTTATTGTTTTTTATAGCACTAGGACCATTAGTTATTGGAAATGAAATAACATTACTTTCTATAAAAAGTAATGTATTTAATTGCTTGAAAGGTAAGCATATGTACTTTCTAGGTTCTCGTAGTAAGAATATCAAATTTTCAGAAGATAAAGAGATTACATTTAACATAGATGCAGAGACTAAAAAAGGAGATATAACAATATCTTTATTAGACAGCAATGAAAATAAAATATTTGAAACTAAAAATCCATCTAAAACTGAAATAAAGACTATTAAAGTAGAAAAAGGTAGTAATTATATTATAAAAATAGATGGAAGAAAACATAGAGGAAGTTATAAAGTGAGTTGGAAATAGCTATAATTAGGATAAAATTAAGGGATTATTAGAACAAGAATTTTTCTTTATAAAATTCAGATGGAGAAAAACTCCATCTGAATTTAAAAATCCTTTAAAATTTATAAACTAAGTGCCTATTATTTCAAGACTTTAATAAGAATTGTCACTGCTTCTGCTCTAGTAGCATTAATTTTTGGCTTGAAAGTATTGTCTGGGTAGCCACTTATGATTCCATGAGCTTCTGCTGTATTTACTGAATTTTGTACCCAATCTGAAATATCTTTTTTATCAACAAAGTTTTTATTAGAATTACTAGGAGTAAGCTTAGCTACATTTACAATCATAACTGCCATTTGTTCTCTAGAGATAAAGTCATCCGGTCCAAATTGATTTTCATTATATCCACTTACAATACCATGGGAGGCAGCAGTTGATATATATTGTTTTGCCTAATGGTTTTCAGTATCAGAAAACACTTTATTTGTACTAGACTCTAGATTAAAAGTATTTACTACAAGAGTCGTAAATTCAGCTCTAGTAATTTTATTATTTGGTTTAAAGCTTCCATCTTTATATCCACATATAATTTTCCTACAACTAATTTCTTAATAGATCCTTCCGCCCAATGTACTGCAATATCTTTTAAGAATATATCTTAAATGAATATTTCGAAATAGACTATAGGAAACGGGAACTGCATAAATAGATAACTTTTAGTGGATTATATATATCAATGGCAGCTAAATTCTATATAAAAAAATTTCTAAAACAAAAGTTTAACTCTAAATTTTTCAGGTAATAATAGAATAACCTATTTTAAGAATAGCATCTAAGATATAATATATATGATTGTAGTAAATAAGTATTAGAGGTGATGAAATGGCTAATTGTAATGGATGTCCTTCACAAAATAGATGTGGGAAACAAGATACTTGTGGAGTAGAAAATAATCCAAGAAACAATATAAAAAATGTAATCGGTGTTATGAGTGGAAAGGGTGGAGTTGGAAAATCCACTGTATCTACTATACTGGCAAATGAACTTAGACAAAAGGGATATAAGGTAGGAATATTAGATGCAGATATTACTGGACCTAGTATACCTAGACTTACTAATACACAAAATAAAAAGGCGATGATGTCTACAGAAGAGATGATAATTCCTATTATAACTGAAAATGGTATAAAGGTTATGTCATTAAATTTTCTGTTAGAAGATGAAAATCAACCAGTCATCTGGAGAGGACCTATAGTAGGAAGTACAGCTAAAAAGTTTTGGACAGATACATTATGGGAAGATCTTGATTATCTAATAATTGATATGCCACCAGGAACAGGTGATGTTGCATTAACTGTTATGCAGTCAGTGCCTATAAATGGAATAGTCATGGTTTCTATACCTCAAGATTTAGTATCAATGATTGTATCAAAAGGTGTAAATATGGCTAGAAAGCTTGATATACCAGTGATAGGCGTTGTAGAAAATATGAGCTATATATTATGTCCTGATTGTGATAGTAAAATAAGGCTATATGAAGGAGAAAATACAGAACAATTTTTAAATGATATGGATTTAAAATTATTGGGTGAAATTCCAATGTGTAAGGAAATAACCGATATTTCTAAGAATGGAATGAAGAAAATAACTAATAAGGAAATAAAAGATATATTAGAAAACATGACAAATAATATTATATCTTCACTTTAATTATAAAAAAAGAACTTAGGGATTTTAAATATAAATTTCCTAAGTTCTTTTTCTTTCAAGTCCTGAGAATTTTGATTTCTGATGTAATTATACTATGAAATATTAAAAATTAATTACAAATACATTTCTTCTTAATTAAAGTTTTCTTACAAACTCCTTAATGTTATTTATTTTGAGTCAAAAGTGAGTTAGAATGAATAATGCAATATATATCATAAAAATACAAAAAAAATAAACTTTCGACTAATAAATGCATTATGTCTTAAGAGGGGAGTGGTTAAAATTAAAAAGAAAATAATATATGGACTAACTTTTTCTATTTTAATACTAATGTTTTTACTTACAAGGAGAATAAGAGTAGAAGCTAGAAAAAACGAAAATCATATACCAATTTTAATGTATCATAATATAGTAACAGATCCTAACGAAACTAAGCCACCTTTAATAACAATAACTGATAAAAGATTTAAAAGAGATATGGAATACTTAAAAAATAATGGTTATACTACAATATCTTTTAGAGAGTTAATAGATTATAAAAGTGGAAAGGGGACACTTCCTAAAAAACCTGTAGTTATAACGTTTGATGATGGATTATACAGCAATTATAAATATGCTTATCCAATATTAAGAGAAAATAATATGAAAGCTACTATATTTATAATAGGTTCTAGAGTAGGAAAAGATACGTTAAGTGGAAGACCTATAGTTCCTCATTTTAATTGGAATGAGGCAAAAGAAATGTACGATAGTGGGCTTATAGAAATACAACCTCATACTTATAATTTACATTTTTTTAAGGAAAGTTCTACACATGGACATGGAGCTTTACCAATGACTGGTGAAAGTGAGAAAAATCATTATGATAGATTCTTAAAGGATACTAAAAAAATCAAAAAGCTCATAAAGGATAATATAGGATGTGAATCTTATGTTTTCGCTTATCCTTATGGAGACTATACAGCTACAAATGAGAAAGTTCTTAAAGATTTAAATTTTAAATCAACTCTCACTACTAGAAGTAGATACTCAGATATAACAGATAATCTATATGGGCTTAAAAGAATAAATGTACCATCACATATTGAACTTAAAGATCTTTTAAGGAAAATAAGGTATTAAAGAGGACTGATTAAATTTAGTCCTCTTTCAATATATAACATTGGAATACTTCCAAATAATAACTTAAAATGAATTAATTAAGATAAAAAATATACTTCATTGTCGATTATAGAATATTATAATTATATATAGTAAAATGATAAGAATATATGAACTCTTTTTTTATTTCTTGGAAAAAAATATAATTGTTTGTATAATATAGCTAAAGGGATAAGTTTTTGTTTACTTTTAAAATTAGATAAGTATGTTTTCATAGTTATTAGTCACGGAGGAATGCCTGGAAAGACATATACCAGAATAAACAAGAAAATCTTTTTAAGAAATAGACTGAAGAAGTAAAAAATAGCGTCCAAAATTATAAATGCTGGGAAAGAAGTTCCTTTGAAAGTAATAGTGTCCAAAATAAAAATTGTATAATATAGAAAATTAACTATCAATAAATATATATATTAATTCTAAGTTTAGATTAAGTAATATAATTTCGTAAATCAGGGGGACTTCGTAAAGGGGAGGTCTTATGAAATCTAACAAAGTTTATAAACTGTATAATGAGGATTTAAAAAGTGAATTTATACAAAAGTACGGTAAAACAACTCAAAAACAAGTTACAAGGCTCTTAAGTAAATGCTATGATATGGAGTCAAAACTAAATAAAGATTTTTCAAGCTTTGAATTTTCAGAAGTTAGAGATTTTTTACTAAGCTTAAATAAAAAAAGCATACATTCTTTATATACTACAATATCTTTTTTAAGAAGTTATGTGGACTTCGCAATAGAAAAACAGAAACTTTGCTCTAGAACTAACTGCTTAAATTGCTTTAAAGGGACACAAACTTTAGAACAGTATATAAATAATGTTGCTGAAAATTTAGTGGATAGTGAAGGTGATATAGAATTAGGGAAATATATCACTAGACAAGAGCTATATAACATAATTAACTTTTGCGTAAATCCTCAAGATGGAGCATTATTTGGAGTACTATTCGAAGGGGCAACTTTAGAAGAAGCTAGAAATTTACTAATAAAAGATTGTGATTTTGAAAACAGTAAGATTACTTTTACTAAAGATAATGGAATAACAAGGACAAGAACAATAAATGATCATTTTATAATGAATATATTAAAAGATGCTATAAAACAGGAAAGATATGAGAAAAATAATGGATTAAACGAAGGACTTAGAACACCTTCATTTATACTAATAAAAACAGAATATGTATTTAGAGCTAGTGGAAAGACTAAAGCTGATAAAATACAAGCTTCAACACTTAATAATAGATTAAAGAAAATAGCAAGTACCTATGGAAATCCTTTTCTTAATCCTACTAATCTTTGGATAAGTGGTATTATAGATTTTGCTAAGAAACTAAAAGCAAAGTTAGGAGTAGAAAAATTGCAAACTAACCACTATCAATTTATTAATAAAGAGTATGGATATAACGAAAGTTATTGGAGTGTAACAAAAATGAAAATAAAAAATTATATATAAAGAATTACATAATTCTTTATATATAATTAAAATTTTACTGATATGAAAATGAATATCATGAATTGTGTCTTAGACTATTAACAAAATGTTAGCTTTGAAACTTAGCTGAATAGTTTTGTTAGTAGTCTAAAGATAGATATTTTAATAAAAGTATATATTATTAAATTAACTTATTACAATGAATAACTAAGCAGATCTATTACTAGAATTATTGGATTCTTGTAGTACTCCTAACTTTTGAGCTACCCACTTTGTAGTTGTCGCTTGAAATGCTAATGTTATAATTATTGCCATAAATACTACAGAAGATACTATCTGATATCCAGGGAGCTTTAAAGATACTACAATACCACTCATAGCTGCCGGTATTACACCTGTTTCTCTAACCCACATAATGAATAACTTTTCTTTGAAAGTCCATTCTGATTTTTTATCAAATATTGTTGAAATCCAAACTGACAAGGGTCTTGCAACAAACATCAATATAAGAACTATTAATACTGAATATCCCCAATATTTAGATAGTGATTCAAAGTTTACATGAGTACCTAATAATATAAATATAGACATTCTAAATATAGTAGCTAAAGTTTCTCTAAAATGAACCTGAACATAGTAAGCTGTATCAGGTATACGAAGTCCAAAAGTTGATTTATTTCCGCAAACTAGACCTGCAACGAAAGATGCCATATATCCGGACCCACCTATAAGTTCTGCTGAAACATAAGATATGGCAACAACTATCATAGACATTATTGGTGCATATTCATAGAATATTCCGAATTTTTTATTTGATATAGATAAAGAAATTAATAAACCTACTATTGCACCAACTAAAATACCACCAAATATCATTATAATCAGTTCTTTTATATTTTGAGAAAAGTTGAACTTTCCTAATCTTATTACAGTTAATACTGAAAATACAGCTATAGTTCCCATAGCATCATTAAATGCAGACTCACTTATTACTGTTTGCTTTATTTTGTCAACTATTTTTACTTGTTGAAATACTGGGATTAAACTAGCTGGATCTGTTGAAGCTACAATAGCACCTATTAGTAATCCATATATAAGTTCTATATTGAAAATATAACTAGCTGCATATCCAACGACTGCGGAAGATACTACTACACCTAAAGTAGATAATAGTCCGACAGATACTTTTACTTGATTTAGAACTTGTAACTTTATTTCTCTACCACCTTCATAAAGAATAAAAGCAGAACCATAAACTAATATTAATTGATTAGCAATAGAAGCTTCATCTATACTTATCAAGTTAAGTACGGCAGGACCTATTATTATGCCAGCAAGTAAAAATAACACTACATCTGGAAGCTTAATTAGTCGACTTAACTTTCCAAAAATCATGCCTACGAATAGAATCACAACTGTAGAAGTTAATATCTGTTTAGTCAACAGCATAACTGAATTCTCCATAGTTATACCTCCTTTATTTATTATCCTATTTTAAATCGTATCTATTACAATACTACTTTTAAAATATAATGTCAATTAGTGTAATTCACACAAAATTGATTGAAAAAGTGGAGATTATTTGAATTAGTAAAATTGTAATGCATTTTATCTTTTTCTCTAACGTTAAAGTAAAAAAATTCAAAATTGCTTATTTAAAACTTAACTTTCATTACAAAAATAAATTATAGTGGATTTGAATGTATAATTGAAATACATATATCTTATAGTAATCATAAATATCTTTAATAAAATCACAATAACCTATTTTAATACTATAAAATACTGTGATGATTTCTACCTATAATTAAGCTATTCATAATCATACCAAAAATAATTAGTATTATTCCAACTAATGATAAGCCTTTTGATATGGATTCATTTAGTAAAAGTATATCACCAAGTACAGTAAATACCATTGTACAAGATTGGGTAGATTCAACGGCCGCTAATACTGAAGATTGATTTTTTACCATATCAGTTGCTTGATAATATAGAACTGTAGCAGAAACACCAGAAAATAGAGCTAATAAAATTGAATAATTAAAATTATTAATAAAAAAGTTATCTATGAGATGAAACCAATGAAAATAAGTAATATGATTTTTAGTTATTAAATTAGTATATACTGAGATATAACAATGAATATATATGTAACTATATACTCAAGAACTGAATATAATGCAGGTAACGGATACATTAGGAGGAATATATATGCATTTGTTATCTGCGATTCTATTTGCAGTATCTGCAAACCTTGATAACTTAGTCATAGGAATAGCATATGGCATAAAGAATATAGAGCTGAGATTTAAAATTAATATTATAATTGCTATTTTAACAAGTATAGGTACGTTTGTATCTATGCTTATAGGAAACTTTGCAAGAAGCTTTATTCATGAAGATATAATAAATCTGATAGGATGTACTATACTCATAATTATAGGATCATGGTTTATAAAAGACTTTATGAAAAATAGGAAAATAAAAAACAGGAAACGTAATCATAATAATGAAAAAGAAGAGAAAACTAATGTAACTTATATAGGAATATTAAGAGAACCAGGATGTGCAGATAAAGATAATTCAGGATGCATAGACATAAAAGAATCTATAACTCTTGGATTAGCATTATCTCTTAATAATTTTGGACTTGGAATTGGTGCAAGTGCAGCAGGACTTAGTATATATATAACGCCTATACTTACTTTCATTCTAAGTATAGCTTTATTAAGTATGGGGGTAAAATTAGGAAAAAGATATTTGGCTCATATACTTGGAGAATATGCAACTTTGGTATCCGGGATTATAATTATATTCCTAGGTATATATGAGATGTTTATTTAATGATACAACTATAGAGTATAGCACTTAAGTTATTTATATTATGATTATAATGTGAAAATTATGTTAAAAGATTTGCTTTAAGTCAGAATATATGTGATAATAAAGTTGATATCTTAAACTTATAATATATTCATTTTGTGTGTTAATATAATTAGTGCTTATATATTTGAGCACTAGTTTTTTTGAGTTAAAAGGGTATCTTTATATCAAGAGACTTAAGAAGGGAGTGATAGTTATGGAGAGCGATGATTTGCATAGGCGATGTTTTTCTGAAATAAAAACTAAATATTTGGTCATAACTATCATTAGAAGTTATGGATCTTGATAGGAAGGTGATATGATGCAAGAAATACTAGATCTCATCAATGAAAATAAGTTTTCACAAGTAAGAGATAAATTAACTGAAATGAACGTAGTTGATATTGCACAAATATTAGAAGAGCTTGAAAGAGATAAGGTTCTAATTGTTTTTAGAATATTACCTAAAGATATAAGTGCAGATGTATTCTCCTATATTTCTAGAGAGCAACAGGCATATATTATAGAATCTATTACGGATAAAGAAATATCAAATATAGTTAATGAACTTTTTCTAGATGATACAATAGATTTTATTGAAGAATTACCAGCTAGTGTAGTAAAGAAAGTGTTAAAAAACACTGATAAAGATAAACGTAATTTTATTAATCAGATCTTAAAATATCCAGAAAATTCGGCTGGAAGTATTATGACTATAGAGTTTGTGGACTTAAAGAAAGAAATGACAATAAAAGAAGCACTAGAACATGTAAGAAAAACAGGTGTAGATAAAGAAACAATAGATACATGTTATGTAATAGATGGACATAGAAAACTTGAAGGCGTTATATCTATAAGAAAGCTTATACTTAGTGATGAAGATGAGCTTGTAAAAGATGTTATGCATACTAATCTTATACATATAAATACTTTAGACGATCAAGAAACTGCAGCAGATACATTTAAAAAATATGATTTTTTAACAATGCCAGTAGTTGATAAAGAAAAAAGATTAGTTGGAATTATTACTATAGATGATATAGTTGACATTATAGAACAAGAAAACACAGAGGACTTTCACAAGATGGCTGGTATGGAACCGTCAGAAGAAGAATATTTAAAAACAAGTCCATTTAAACTTGCTAAGCATAGAATAGTATGGTTACTTGTACTAATGGTATCTGCGACTTTCACAGGAAATATAATAAGAAGATTTGAGGATGTATTACAATCTGTAGTAATACTTACTTCATTTATTCCTATGCTAATGGATACAGGTGGAAATGCAGGTTCTCAATCATCTACACTTATAATAAGAAGTTTAGCATTAGGAGAAGTAAAATTAAATGATATTTTCAAAGTTATAAGAAAGGAATTATCTGTAAGTATTTTAGCTGGTTCAGTTCTTTCAATAGTTAATTTTTTAAGAATTTATTACTTGGAAGGTATAGCTTTTAATGTTTCCCTTACAGTATCTATAACTTTATTATTCACAGTAATACTTGCAAAGTTAGTAGGAGGTATTTTACCTATACTAGCTAAAAAAATAAAAGTAGATCCTGCTATTATGGCAAGTCCACTTATAACTACAATTGTTGATGCATCTGCATTAATATTATACTTTTCTGTAGCATCATGGATATTAAATATATAGTTTATTTTAATATCTGTTGGTTATAAATTATTAAATAGTACAAATATAAATTGTATTTACTTAAAAGGTAATAACTACGTCAGTTTATATTTGTATTATTTTAGTTTTTGTAAAATTACTTAAATATAATTAGATTAATAGAAGAGATACAATCTATAAACCTTCTTATATTTTACCTAGATAAATGATATAATATAGTGTTGAACTTATGAAGAATTTTAAAACAGATATAAATTTTATTAATAAATTATTGTATAAAAATATATTGAAAAAAGGAGCGATAATGAATGTCAATATTAGTCTTTGGACATAAAAATCCTGATACGGATTCTATTACAGCAGCTATATCATTTTCATACTTAAAAAATCAATTAGGTTTTGATACAGAACCTGCTGCGTTAGGAGAACCTAGTAAAGAAACTCAATATATATTAGATTACTTTAAGGTTGAAAAACCACAGATAATAAAAAATGTGAGTGGAAAAAAAGTAATGCTTGTTGACCACAATGAATATGGTCAAAGTGCAGAAGGATTAGAAGAAGCTGAGCTTCTAGAAATAATAGATCATCACAAAATAGGAGATATTACAACTTCAGTACCTATAAACTTCAGAAATATGACTGTAGGGAGTAGTTGCACAGTTGTATTCACTATGTTTAAAGAAAATGGCATAGAAATTCCTTACAATATAGCTGGACTTTTAATATCAGGAATAATATCTGATACATTATTATTTAGATCACCAACAACTACAGATATAGATAGAAATGCAGTAGAAGAATTGAATAAAATTTTAAAATTAGATTTAGAAGAATATGCTATGAATGTATTTAAGTCAGGAACTTCTTTAGAAGGATACACCATAGAGGAAATATTCTATAGAGACTTTAAAGAATTTAAATTAAATGATGATAGAATAGGAATAGGACAAGTATTTACTTTAGATATTGAAAAAGTATTTGAACGTAAACAAGAGTTTATAGACTTTATGAAGAAATCTAGTAAGGATAATGGATATTATATTACTTTATTAGCAATTACTGATATATTAAAAGAGGGTTCATATATATTATTTGAATGTGATAATCCTAAGATTATAAGCTCAGCATTTAATGTGCAAGCAGAACAAGGAGTATTTGTTGAAGGACTAGTATCAAGAAAGAAACAAATAGTACCTAATATTACAGATGCTATAAATCTTTGTAAATAGAGCAAAAAAAGGAGTACTTTATAATGGAAAATATAAATTTCTTTTGTTCTTGGAGTGGAGGAAAAGATTCTTGTTTATCACTATATAGAGCTATTAAAGATGGTGGGATACCTAAACTGCTTTTTACTGTGTTTAGAGGTGATGGAGAACGTTCAAGATCACATGGCTTAGATAGAAGTATAATAGAAGCACAGTCTAAGTCTTTAGGAATACCTTTTGAAATTAGAACAGCAGACTGGGGTAAATACGAGGGTATATTTCTAGACTTTTTAAAAGAGATAAGTATAGATGGTATTCAAGCAGGAGTTTTTGGAGATATAGACCTTCAATCTCATAGAGATTGGGTTGAAGCTGTATGTAAAAAAGCTAATGTAAAACCATATTTACCATTATGGAAGGAACAAAGAGAAAGCTTAGTGAAAGAGTTTGTAGACTTGGGATTTGAGTCTGTGATAGTTGCTGTTAAAAGTGAAATAATGGGAAAAGAATATTTAGGAAGAATTATTGACCATGATTTAATAAAGGAGCTTAAGGAAAAGAATATAGATCCATCAGGAGAAGGTGGAGAATTTCATACAGTAGTTATAGATGGACCTATTTTTGATCACAAGGTTGAATTGGACTTTAAAGAAAAAATAGAAGTGGACAAGTATTGTTTTTTAGATGTAGCTTTAAAATAGATTAGATTTTCGTAATATAGTTTTAGGCAATGCAATATTACATTGCCTAAAACTATATTTTATTTTATCCTTCTATAAAAACTTTCTATTACAGAAACGTAAGCTTATAATTACAGAATTATAAGTTTATAAGTTTCTTTGTAAGATTAATAAATTAGAAAAAATGATAAAGGCTAATATAATAAAGTTATATATACGGTATGGAAGGGGATAAAATGAAAAAGTATATTTTAACTATTAGCGCTTTATTCATGTGTATATCTTTATTAGCAGGATGTAGCAATTCTTTTAAACAACTTATAAATAAAATAGCTAATGATAAATATTATGTAAAAATTACGGAAGAAGGTACTTTAATAGAAGATAAAGTTAAAGAAGATAAAACATCAATTAGTGTAGGATATACTTTAGTTGCTTATGATAAAAATGGTGTAGAGAAAAAAATATCGTTCAAAGTTGGAGAACAACTTAAACAAAATAGCTACTTACTTCTGTATTTATCAGATATAGAAGGTGTAACATCTTATAAAAAGATTAAGGAAGAAGATTTACCTAAAAAAGTAAAAGAGAAATTTAATGTTAAGTAGCATTAAATGATATACTGGATATTAATGTAAGTTATAATTATCATTAATATATAAAAAAAGACAAATATAGTTATATAACTATATTTGTCTTTTTTTATATTTAGATACTAACTTTAAGAAAATAATAGTAAAACTAAGAAAATTGATAATATTTGTTGTGAAAATTATTGATATTAAAAGAAACTTACGTTATACTTTAACTGGTATAACGAATTATTAATATTAATGGGGGAAGGTATATGGAAAAAATTAATCCTGTAATGACAATAGAAGAAATTTTAAAGAATTATCCACAAACATTTGATGTATTTGTTGCTAATGGATTTAATGTAGCTTCAAGGGAAGAACTTTTAGAATTAGCAGGTAATGATACGATGATTCAGAGCATATTAAAGGTTAGAGGAATTAATGTAGATATTTTTATTAATGCCTTAAGAGAAAAGGTTTTCACTAAAGGATTAGATGAAGATTTAGTTGATAAATTTCATGATGAAAATTCTACTTTAAACCTTTTAGGAAAAATTCCATGCCCACTGAGAATACTTTTTAAGGATATGCTTGGTGAAGCTATAAAGGATTATAAAGAGAAAACAGGTATAACATTAAATTGTTATATTCCATCAGGTTGTGGAGATAAGTATGAATATGAAGACATTTGTAGCCTAGAGAATATTGATGAATTACCAGATATTATACTTACAAAAGGATTTGATGACTTTCATAGGAAAAACTTCATAGATAAGTTTGTTAAGAAAGGATATTTTAAGTCAGTATTTACTGACAACTTGGATGATAGATTCTTAGAAGCAGGTTGCTTAGATAATGATTATACAATGTACGCTTCATTTTTAGATGTAATGTTAATCGATGAAAAAAATTTGGGGGATTTACCAAAGCCTAAAACATGGTCTGATCTTTTAAATCCTATCTATAAGGATAAAATAATTACATTTGGCATGCCTGAAGGAATTTCCACAGTAACACCTATATATTTATATAAAGAACATGGAGTAGAATCTATTGCTAAATTTGCTCATAATGTAAAAGGCGCATATCACGGTGCCAAGATGGCTAAAGTAGCAGGAACAAATAGTAAAGAAGCAGGAGCTATATATATATTGCCTTTATTCTTTGCAAAAACTTGTATAAGAGAAGGATTATCTATATTGTGGCCAGAAGATGGAGCTATATTATATCCATTTTGTATGCTTGTAAAAGAAAGTAAGATGGAAGAAATGAAATATCTAATAGATTTTATTACAAAAGATTTTGGACAAGTATGTGCTAAATCTCATGGTATAGCTCTTAATCCAGATATAAAGAACACCAACATTCCTAAAGACGGAAAATTGAAATGGATAGGATGGAACTATATCAAGTCAAAAGATGTGATTGAGCTAGGGGACTATATAAGAAAAGAATTTGAAATAGAATGGCAAAAAAAGAATAGTTCGGAAGATAAAAGAATAGTTTAGACTCTTATAACTTTTATATGAATTAAATGATTATTTAGATATGCATAGAAGACTGAAGGTGATAATATTGTTTGATAAACTACTGAAAACAGCATTAGAAAGTGATATTACTCCAGAGATAGCACTGCAAATACTTCAAGAATCTAAAGAGCAAAAGAATGCTTTAAAATTATTTGAATCTTCATCTAGACTTAGGGATGAGAAAATTGGTAAAGATCTTTGGTTATCTTCTGGTATATCTGGAGTTATCCCATGCAAAGTTGTTCCTAAATGTACATATTGTACATATTTTACTACAGAATCATTTCAAATAGACAAACTTAGTCTTTGTGTCAAAGAAATAGAAAAATTAGGTATAAAACATATTCATTTAAGTGGAGGAACAAATATAGAAGGGTATGATAAAGAAATTATAAGCATGATAGAGTCAATACGTAAAGTTTCTGATATAGATATTGAAATAAACTTGGGGCCATCTTTTTCAGAGGAGACCGTAAAAATATTTAGAGATCTAGATGTAAAAAGCATAACCAGCTCATTAGAAATTTTTAATGAAGATCTATTTAAAAAGGCAAAGCCAGGAGATAGTTTAGATGATATACCACTATGGCATTTAGCAGGAGGAGGAAATCAGGTATTAGGTTGTATGGTATCAAGACGACCTGCAAAAAATAAACTAGATGGTGAAACTATACAAGTTTCTGATGATCTATATATTATAAATAGAATCTCAATACTAGAAAATTACATAAAAGATATGGATCGTAGATTAATACTTAACTAGATGAAAATCTAATTATTATTTTAAATATTGATTCTAAGGAGGAAGACGGGGAAAATGTTCAAAAATAAAATGAGTTATAAAGTATTGTGTTTATTATTAGTTATTAGTTCTTTATTTTCGTTCGTAGGGTGTTCGTCAAACAAGAAAGAAGATAATAATAAAAACATTAGTTCAGAAGTAAGTAAAGAAGAGAAATTATCTAAAAAAGTAGTAACTGATATGGATGGTAGAAAGGTAGAAATACCTAAACAAGTTGAGAAAATAGCAACTATAGGTTCAGTACCTGTTATTAATGGGCTTGTTTTTGCAATAGGAGAGGGAGACAAAATTATTAATGCTCTTCCTCAAAACTTTACAAGCTCACCAAAATGGAAATATCAAACTATAATTGCTCCGACTATGGCTGATAAACCAGTTCTTCAAGATGGTAATAGAGGAGTCAATATAGAAGAATTAATCAAAGCTAAACCAGATTTAGCGCTTACTATGGACAAGCAAACTGCAGAACAAATAGAAAAAGTAGGTATTAATGTAGTATATTTATCTTGGACAGAGCCAGATGACGTAAAAAGAGCAGTTACGCTTTTAGGAGAGATATTTGATAAGCAATCTAAAGCAGAAGAGTATATAGCCTACTTTGATGATGTATTAAAAAAGGTAAACGATAGAACATCTAAAATAGGAGAAGATAAAAAAGTAAGAGCTTTGTACTCAAATATAGAAAAGCTATCACAACCTCATCTAATAGCTGAATGGTGGATAAGTGCTGCTGGTGGAATAAGTGTAACTAATGATGGAAGACAAATGGAAAGCTTAGATTTTTCTATGGAACAATTATTAAAGTGGAATCCAGAAGTATTAATAGTTGCAAATAAAAATGACTTAGATACTGTATATAAGGATGAAAAATTTAAAGATATAAAAGCTGTAGCTAATAAAAGAGTTTATATAACTCCTACAGTAGCACATGTTTGGGCAAATAGAACTATAGAACAACCACTAACTGTATTATGGGCCACAAAACTTTTCTATCCTGAAGAGTTCAAAGATATTGATTTAAAAGAAGAATTAAAGAATTTTTCTCAAAGATTCTTTGATTATAAAATTACGGATAAAGAATGTGAAGAAATTTTAGGAGATAGCCTAAATTAGATATGAGAAATAACAATCTAAAGTTTAAATATGATATTTTATCTTAATAGCTGACATATACAATATTCCCACTTATATAAATCACAAATATGATAGATCAAAAAAATTAGAAGTTCAAAGAATATAAACATTATCTGTTAGATATATAAATAGATATGTTAAATATAAGTATATAAATTTATTTAATGGAAAGGTGAAAGTATGGAAAAGGTTGCTTTATATAAGCCTAAGAAAACTTTTATAAAAAGATATAGTAAGATAATAATTCTTTTAATTATACCTATTATTGCTTTTGCAATATCACTTTCTATAGGGAGATACTCAATATCTTTTAAAGAATTTATTGAAATTTTAATATCTAAAATAACCCAAAAACAAGCTTCTTATCCAGAAGTAGTAGACACTATAATATTTCAGGTAAGAATACCTAGAATTATTGCAGCTATGATTATTGGTGCAGCATTGTCCGCTTCTGGAGCATCTTATCAAGGGATGTTTAAAAATCCTATGGTATCTCCTGATATATTAGGAGCTTCAGCAGGTGCTGGATTTGGAGCTGCTTTTGGGATACTTATGTCTTTTAGTGTTATAGGAATACAAATATCAGCATTTTTATTTGGTCTTTTAGCTGTACTATTAACTTATATTATAAGTGTAAAGGTAGGAAAAAACAGTAATGCAATATTTATTTTAATATTAGCAGGTATGCTTGTAGGAACCCTATTTCAATCTTTCATATCTTTAACAAAATATGTAGCAGATCCATATGATAAGCTTCCAGCCATAACATTTTGGCTCATGGGAAGTCTCTCTTCAGTAAGTAGAAGAGACATACTCGTTCTTTTAATCCCATTTGTAGTAGGAATAGTCCCATTGTTTTTTGTAAGGTGGAAACTAAATGTATTGTCTTTTGGTGATGAAGAGGCTAGAGCATTGGGAATTGATACTAAAAAATTAAGAATAATTGTTATAATATGCTCTACTCTAATGACTGCATCAGCAGTATCAGTATGCGGAATGATAGGCTGGGTAGGATTGGTAGTTCCACATTTTTCTAGAATGATAGTAGGTCCAGATTATAGGTATCTATTACCAACTTCCATGTTAATAGGAAGTACATATTTACTTATGGTAGATAATATTGCAAGGGGTGTCGCATCTATAGAAATACCTTTGGGAATACTTACATCGATTATTGGAGCCCCATTTTTCATATACTTACTTTTAAATGCAAGGAAGGGATGGTCATGAGATTAGAAGTTAGAAATGTAGATTGTGGATACGATAATAAATCTATTTTAAAAGACATATCATTTGAAGTTGATACAGGTGATATAGTTTGCATACTAGGACCTAATGGGGTTGGTAAGACTACTCTTTTTAAAACTATTTTAGGATTTTTGAAACCTCAAAATGGAAAAATAACTTTAGATGGACAAGACGTCTCCAAGTGGTCAAGAAAAAACTTTGCTAAAAGTATTGGATATGTTCCACAAGCACATGTCCCACCATTTCCATATAGAGTAATAGATGTAGTAGTGATGGGAAGAACAGCTCATTTAGATGCTTTTTCATCTCCTTCTGAGAAAGACTTTAAAATTGCTGAAGAGGCTATAGAAACATTAAATATATCATATTTAAAAGATAGTATATATACAGAAATAAGTGGTGGAGAAAGACAACTTGTTCTTATAGCTAGAGCATTGGCTCAGGAGCCTAAAATTTTAATAATGGATGAGCCTACATCTAATTTAGATTTTGGCAATCAAATTAGAGTATTGAATCATATAAGAAAATTATCTAAAAGAGATATAAGTGTTATTATGACTTCACACTTTCCAGATCATGCTTTTATAGCTTCAACTAAAGTGCTGGTTATAGGAAGGGAAAGTAAGTTTGAAGTAGGAGATCCTAAAGAAGTGATTACAGCAGAACTTTTAAGCAACATATATAATATTGATTTAAAACTTGCTACTGTAGCAGATGAAACAAATAAGGAAGAATTAAAGGTCTGTGTTCCTATTATAAAAGACTAAATTATTTATATAAGGGAGATATAAGGTGAATAGAGAATCTAATCTAGTTGATATTGTTATTCCAGAAAAAATTGAAATTATAAATAATCTTACTGAGAGCTTTAAGGCTCATCAAGTTCTTATAGCAGCATTGGAAGTTGGTTTATTTGATTGGATTTATGAGAATGGAGAAAGTACTAGAGAAGAAATTATAGAGGGAATAAAAATAAATGGAATGTTTTCAAGAAGCTTTTTAAGTACATTATTGAGTTTAGGATTTTTACAATTGAACTCAGATAAATATACTAATACAGAAGTTACTAATAAGTTTTTAGTAAGTAAAAGTAAATACTATCAAGGAAACTGGATTAAAAGGAATACTGGTAGTTCGTCAAAATGGAATAATCTTAAAGACAATATAATAGCGAAAGAAGAAAATGATTCAACGAGTGATGATAATTTAGAGTTATCTTTAATAAAAGGATTACAAGAACGTTCTTTAAGGGGAGAACTTCAAAATATAGTAGGCCATGTTACTAGTTGGAATGGTTTTTCTAAGTCTAAAAAAATATTAGATATGGGAGATGAATATGGGCTATATTCAATAGCTTTATCTCAATTAAATTCTAATTTGACTGGAACAATACTTAGCAATTCTCACGATATAAAAGTTACTGAAAAGTATATAGCAAAATATAACTTAGCAAATAAACTAAAGATTTTACAAAATGATGCTACATCTAATGAAATAGATGCAAACAATGATATTGTTTTGGTATCTCATTCTTTATATAAACATAGAAAAAAACTTGGAGATATTTTTGATAACATAAATAAATTACTTAAAGAAGGTGGACTAGCTGTATTTAACCATTGGTTTTGTGGGCCAGGTTGTGGAAGTAGTAATGGTCTTAAAGAGTTAGATAAATCTTTATTTAGTGGCGGTCATCCACTATGTCATTCTGAGAAATTTGCTAAACTTCTGGAAGACTACGGATTTGAATTGATAAAGACTTTAGACATTCCTAGTTACAATGGAATTTCAAAGTTACATATGGCAATAAAGATTAAAGAATAAAATGACAATAAATAGGTGAAAAAATGAAAAATAAAATTTTAATGAAAACTATTGATAATTTATATAAAAGCTTAGGTAAAGATATAGAGAATTTAACTGTAGAAAGAGTTGTTTTAGGTTTGTTTTTTAGCGGTGTAAAATTGAGTAATGGAAAAGGTGGTATAAGTTACACTCCAATAAAAGCAATTCCTGAGGCTGTATGTTGTCCAAGTTCAGCAAAGGCTATGCCAAACTCAGGTAAGATGGCAGGAAAAAAAGTGACTTACTTTTTAGAAAATATGTTTTCTAAAAATCCACTGAAAAAAACTTTAGGGATTGCTGTTATGAATGCTTTATCGTTAACATGTTGGGATATGGGAAAGCATGAGGGATTATATTCTATTGAAATCGATAAAGACCCAATAAATGAGGTTGAGATTGTAGAAGGATCACATACTGTAGTTGTAGGTGCATTACTACCTTATATTAAAATGCTAATTAAAAACAATAGAAAATTTTCTATATTAGAATTAGATCCTTCTACATTAAAACCACGTGAACTAGAATTCTATGTTCCTCCAGATAGAGCTAGTGAAGTAATTCCAACCGCTGATTTTGTTATTATAACAGGTACTACATTAATAAATGATACTTTAGAAGGACTTTTAGACTTAGTAAAGCCAAGTGCTAAAGTTATTGTAGTTGGTCCTACGGTAAGTATGTTACCAGAAGCATTTTATAAAATGGGGGTTACGCATATAGGAGGAGTTATAGTTACAAAGGTTGATGAATTACTAGATGTTATATCAGAAGGAGGTTCAGGATATCATTTTTTTGGCAAATATGCTGAAAAAATGATAATTAAAAATAATAGTAACTATAAAGGATAAGTTAAAGTGCAAGATATTATTTAGATTAAATAAAAAATAAAAGAGTTATTCTAAGGAGGATTTAAATGTTTAAGAGACTTTCAGTTAAAAAAGCTTTATCTCTTGTTTTAGCAGTAATACTAGTTATGACCATAATAGTTGGATGTGATAAAAAGACAGAAACTACAACAAAGGATCAAACAAAACAGACAGAAGAAAGCAAAACACGTACTATAACAGATATGGCTGGAAGAAAAGTGACTATTTCAAAGGATGTAAAAAAGGTATATTCTACAGATCCAGTTGGGTCTATAGCAGTTTATACTATTAATCCAAGCAAAGTTGCTGGACTAAACTATGAGTTAACTGAATTAGAGAAAAAGTATACAGTTGAAGAATATCATAAGCTGCCGTTACTAGGTGGATGGTTTGGAAAAAACAATACAGGAAACATAGAAGAAATATTAAAGGCAAAACCTGATGTTATAGTGTCTATGGGTAATATAGATGAAGGTGCAATTTCAACTGTTGAAGAAAGAGAAAAACAAATAGGAATACCAATTGTATTAGTAGATGGTAATATTGAAAACTTAGATAAAAGCTATGAGTTTTTAGGTAAGGTAATGGGAGAAGAAAAGAAGGCAAAAGAATTAGCAGATTACTGTAAAAATACATTAGAAGAAGCTAAAGAAATAGCTAGTAAAATACCAGAAGATAAGAAAGTTAGAGTATATTATGCTCAAGGACAAGAAGGACTTGAAACTGATCCATCTGGCTCTAGTCATACTCAAGCTTTAGATTTAGTAGGAGCAATAAATGTAGCTGATGTTCAAATGAAAAGTGGATATGGTAGAACAGAAGTATCTATAGAACAAGTTTTGAACTGGAATCCAGATAAAATAATTGTATGTAAGGATAAGAATTGGGATAGTAATAGCTACGGTAAGATTATGAAAGAAGATAAATGGAAGGGCATAAAGGCTGTAAAGGATAAACAAGTATATGAAATACCAGATGCTCCATTTAACTGGTTTGATAGACCACCTTCGTCAAATCGTATTTTGGGAATCAAATGGCTTGGTAATTTATTATATCCAGAGTATTTTAAAGGAGATATAAAATCTGATATAAAAGAATTTTATGAAAAGTTTTATCATCACAAGCTAACAGATGAAGAGATAAATGAGATTCTTCAAAATGCAATAGCTAACTAATAGTTAATCATATTAATTAGAAATTTAAATAATACTTTGATTTTCATATGTAATATGCCTTAAGTTGGTATATTACATATGTTTTTTATATAGAAAATTAGTTATATATAGGAGGACTTAAGATGAAATTAGTGACAGTTTCAGGCCCACCATCATCAGGTAAAACTTCTATTATTATAAGAACAATAGAAATTTTAAAAAATGAAGGGTACAAAATAGGAATAATAAAATTTGATAGTTTATCAACTTATGATGACATTTCATATAAAAAATTAGGCATAGATACCAAGGTTGGATTATCAGGAAACCTTTGTCCAGATCATTTTTTTGTTAGTAATATAGAAGACTGCGTTAAATGGGGACTTGAAAATAAATTTGACATATTAATAAGCGAAAGTGCAGGACTTTGTAACAGATGTTCACCACATATAAAAGAGGTACTTTCCATATGTGTAATTGATAATTTATCAGGAGTAAATACTCCTAAAAAAATAGGTCCTATGTTAAAGCTTGCAGATATAGTAGTAGTAACTAAAGGGGATATAGTGTCTCAAGCAGAGAGAGAAGTGTTTGCATTTAGGGTAAAACAAGCAAATCCTAGGGCATCTATTATGTTCATAAATGGTATAACAGGTCAAGGTGCATATGACTTAAGTGTAAGCTTAAAGAATGCTCCAGAGATACAAAGCCTCTTAAATAAAAGATTAAGATTTTCTATGCCATCTGCCTTATGTTCATATTGTGTAGGAGAGACTAGAATAGGTGAAGATTATCAAGCTGGAAATATAAAAAAGATGAGTTTATAGCTAATAAAATAAGGAAGTGAGATTATGGATAAGAATATAATTTTATATAGACTAAAAGATTTATTTAAAGAGTATCCTTATACAGAAGATTTTTTTATATCAATGGGAATAAGCAATATTAATGTTAATTTATCATTTAAACAATTCATAGAAGGTCTAGAAGATGAAATATTGGAAGATATTGGATTCAATAAAGAACAAATGATAGAGAACTTTTTGCATTTTATGGAGAAGATGGACAATATAAAGAAATCTTTTGATAATACAATCAAATCTATAACAATAATAGGTGGACATGATAAATTAGGAAATGATGAAAATATAACTCTAAAGTTGAATACAGGAGAGGTTGCATGTATAGTGGGTCCTACAGGATCAGGTAAAAGTAGATTATTAGGAGATATAGAATGTTTGGCTCAGAAGGATACGCCTACAGGTAGACAAATACTTATAAATGATAAAATACCTGAATCAACAAAGCGTTTTTCTATAGAAAATAAATTAGTAGCACAACTTTCTCAAAATATGAACTTTGTAATGGATCTTTCTGTAGAAGAATTTATAACTATGCATGCTGAAAGTAGAATGATAGATAATATAAGTGATGTAGTGAAAGAGATTATACTATGTGCTAATAACTTAGCTGGGGAAAAATTTTCAAAAGATACACCTTTAACACAACTTAGTGGTGGACAATCAAGATCTTTAATGATTGCAGATACAGCCTTACTTAGTGTGTCTCCAATAATATTAATTGATGAAATAGAGAATGCAGGAATAGATAGAAAAAAGGCAATTGAACTTCTAGTAAAGAAGGAAAAAATAGTTCTCATGTCTACTCATGATCCTATATTGGCTCTGATAGGAGACAAGAGGATTGTAATAAAAAACGGAGGAATTAATAAAATAATAAACGTTACCTCAGAAGAAAGGTCTAATTTAGATGTTCTGCAAGAAATGGACAATAAAATGTTAGAGTTAAGGAATCACTTAAGAAATGGTGGCACAATAGACTTTAAAATAAGCTAAAATAATATATAAATATAAGACATATAGAGAAATAATACCTAGAAATATACTTTGAGCTTAAAAATCATATGGAAAGGACTTGACATTATAGTTACTATAAGGTTTAAAATAGGGCTGTAATCATACATTAAAGGAGAGAAGACTTATGAGTAACAAAGTGGACTTACTAAATGATGATGTTAAGAAGGTATTTCTAAGATATCTGATACCGAGTATAGGAGGAATGCTTGGTATGGCTCTATATGTCCTAGCTGATACTATGTTCATTGGTAGGGGGATAGGAAGTCAAGGATTAGCAGCGCTTAATATTTCTATTCCTATAATAAATGTCTTTAATGGACTTGGTTTACTTTTTGGAATAGGTGGGGCTACGGCACTTTCAGTAAGTAGGGGGCAGAATAGAGAAGATCAAGTAAATAATATTTTTACTAAATCATTAATAATGGCTTTCATAATTGGAGTAATATTTACAATTATAAGAATATTTTTCTTAGAAGAATTATGTGTTCTCTTAGGAGCATCAGGAAAATTACTTGAAATGTCTAAATCCTATTTAGGTGCTCTTATGGCATTTAGTATAGCATTTTTACTAAACAGTGCATTAACTGTATTTGTACGTAATGACAAGGCACCACAATTAGCAATGTGGGCTATGCTTATAGGTAGTATTACAAATGTAATTTTGGACTATATATTTATATTTGAATTTAAATGGGGAATGTGGGGAGCAGCAGTTGCTACTGGATGTGCTCCTATAGTAGGTCTAATTATACTAAGTACTCACTTTATAAGAAAAAATAATACAATAAAGCTAGTAAAGCCAAAATGGGATTTTGGTATTATAAAAAGAATACTATCAAATGGATCTTCTAGTTTCATTATAGAAATTTCAGCAGGGATAGTTATATTTGCTTTTAATAACGTTATTTTAGGAATATCAGGAGACTTAGGAGTTTCAGCTTATAGTATTATTGCTAACTTATCATTAGTATGTACAGCTATATTTACTGGTGTTGGTCAGGCAATACAACCTATTGTAAGTATAAATCACGGTGCTAATAAAGCTCAGAGAGTATATCAAGCAGTTAGACTTGCTCTATATACATCTTTAGGACTAGGAGTGATGTTTTACGCTATAGGAGTATTATTCCCAGATTTCTTAACTTCAATATTTAGTAAAAACAATCCTCAATTAGAGCAGATTACTGCACAGGGAATAAAAATATATTTCATAAGCTTTATAATTATGGGGGTTAATATAGCAATTGTATCATATCTCCAATCTATAGAGCGCGCTAAAATATCATTAACTATGTCTCTATTCAGAGGATGTATATTTATGATAATAGGATTGTTAATACTTCCGAGAGTACTTGGACTAAGTGGAGTATGGGCTACATTACCTTTTGCAGAAGTTATAACCTTAGTGTTATCTATAGTATTATTTAAAGATTGTAGGGAGATAGTTAAGTATAGCTTTAAAAAAGTACCTAGTAGAGCCTAGTTGATGAAGTCATGGAATTCCATGACTTCATTTTTCCATTATAGAAAATAGTTTAAAGGTTAGTACAAAGGGTAAAATGACACTATGATTATTAAAATAATGAGGTGATAAGATTGAGTCAAAATAATAAAGTAAAAATAGGAGAAAAAGCTCCAGATTTTAAATTAATATCTACTAATGGAGAAGAGTTGTCACTAAGTGACTTTAAAGATAAGAAAAATATTGTGTTATATTTTTATCCTAAAAATAATACTCCAGGGTGTAATAACGAGGCTTGTGAGTTTAGAGATATTAACGAAGAATTTGAAAAATTAGATACAGTAGTAATAGGGATAAGTAAAGATAAGATTGGTAGTCACAAAAAGTTTAAAGAAAAGTTTAATCTTCCATTTGACTTAGTAAGTGACGAAGCTAGAGATGTACATGCAACATATGATGTACTAAAGCCTAAAAAGATGTTCGGAAAAGATGTTATAGGAACCATAAGATCTACGTTTGTTATAGATAAACAAGGTAATATAGTGAAAGAATTTAGAAATGTTAAAGCTACAGGGCATGCAAATGATGTATTAGAATATGTGAAACAAAATATGAAATAAACATAAATAATTTTAGTTATGTTTATTTATTATGATAAAAAACTTATTATTTTAGCTATATTGCTTAATGCTACTTAACTATTATATAAAATTAACTTATTTTGAACAAAGATAATTAGTATATAAGTGAATACATATTATTGGTATTTATGTTGTAATAAGTATACAAATAAACTATAATTCAATACATATATAATATGACAGAAAAATTATATTTGAAGTAGTTGATGGAGATGAAGAAATTATCAAATCTAAAAATATAATACAAAATATAATAGAAAGTAGTTATATATAAACAAAATATGCTTTTATGTTAATAAATAGTTATAACATATTACGTTTTAATTATTAACTAGAATAAACTTTGAAAGTAAATAATAATGTATTAAAAATATTAATTTTCACTATAATTACGATGAAAATAATAATCTATTAAGAAAAAATAAAGTTTATTTATATTTCTCAAATAGGGGTGAAGGATGAAAGAATCTAGTATTAAGCAAAAGTTAAATACTACATTAGATAAAATAATTGATAATAAAAAAATATTTGGAGCAATTGCTAACATTCAATCTAGTAATAATTCTTTTTCATGGTCTAAATCAGCAGGTAACTTAAATAAGAATAGCCAATATGCTATTGCAAGTATAACTAAATTATATACTTTAGCAGCTATACTAAAATTAAGAGCAACTGGACATTTACAATTGGAAGATACTCTTTCTAAATATTTTTCAAAAGATTTTCTTTGTGGTTTGCATACATATAAAGGAATAGATTATTCTGAGAACATTACTATAAAACAACTTTTATCTCATACAACAGGGTTACCAGACTACTATACACAAAAAGGAGAAAATGGGAAAAGTATTTTTGATGAAGTAATTCTAAAAGATAAATCATTGTCTTTTGATGAACTTATATTAATGACTAAGAAAATGAAACCAAAATTCAAACCCGACGAAAAAAGAAAAGCCTTTTATTCAGATATAAACTTCGATATACTAGGTAAAATTATTGAAATTATAACTTGCAAGAAATTGAATGAATTTTTTTCAGAAGCTATATATGAACCATTAAATCTGAAAGATACTTATTTATATGATGTTGATAGTAAAGATAGTTTTGCTCCAATCTATTTTAAAAAACAAATTTTACATAGGCCACTTTTTATAGCATCAGCATTTTCATCAGGGGGTATTGTGTCAAACGCACAAGAAAATATGATTTTTTTGAGGGCATTTTTTGAGGGAAAACTTTTCCCAAAAGAATATTTAGAAGAACTATATATTTGGAATAGGATACAGTGGTTTCCCTTAAAGTACGGTATTGGCATGATGCAATGCAAGATGTCAAGATTAATGTCACCTCTATTTCCTGCTCCTGAAATAATAGGACATAGTGGATCAACAGGAACATTTGCTTTTTATTGTCCTAAAAAAGATTTATTCATAACAGGTACAATTAATCAAACAACTAAAAATCCATTTCAACTTGTGTATAGACTATTAAATTGTTTTGATTAATTATATAACATGCATATAATGAGCATAACTTATTTATTTAAGTTATGTTTATTTTTTATACAAAAAAATTATTATTTTTAGCTATATTGCTTAATATCTCTTGACTATTATGTAAAATTAATTGATTTTGAACAGAGATAATTAGTATATAAGTTAGTACACGCTGTTGAAATTTATATTATAATAAGTATACAAATAAACTATAGCTTAATACATAACAGTTATTAATTTATTAATTATAAAGATATATATAATCGTTGGAGGTTTTGAGATTGAATATTTTTTTAACTATTTTAAGTGGAATATTAATAATTATTTTGGTATTAGAAAAAACATCTAACTCTAAGAAAGAGTTAAAAAGAAAAATCGAACAGTTAGAGAATGAAATCTTATTACTCAAAAAAGGCGAAATTAGAGAATTAGATGATGAAGTAAGAATTCTATTATGCGAAAATCAACATGTAAAGGCTATAAAACTAGTGAGGGAAACATTAGGTTTTGATTTGTTAAAGGCAAAGAAGTATGTAGATAATATAGAAGATGAGGATAATTGCAAAAAATAAGTTTATTAGTATAAAGTTTTTCTAAAAATGTTTTTAGAAAAACTTTTGTTGTATGTAGAAAACCACCTGCTATGCAGGTGGTTCCAAAAAGCTTGTAGCTATG